>JACONC010000009.1 GCA_014323925.1 Chromatiales bacterium
TAACGGCATTACGATAGCATTGATGCCTGCTTTTGCGTCAACGATGACCAGCTATGCGGCAAGCGTAGCCCATACGGTAGCTGAAGTGCGAGTGACACCGGTAGCGGCTGAAGGCATGACAGCAACGATTAGGATAGGTGATGAAACTATACCCAGTGGTGACTCAACTAATATCAGCTTAGGAGTACCCGGCACAGATACCAATATAGAGATAGTAGTGACTGCTCCGAATGGGATGACGACGAGTAGCTACACGGTGAGAGTGAGCCGAGCATTGAGTGATGATGCGACTTTGAATGCCTTGACACTAACAGATAGATTTAATGAGGATAATTTGGTCAGGGTAGAGCCTTTTGATGAGGACACATTAGAGTACACTGCAGAAGTGCATCATACAGTGTCAACGCTTACTGTGTCGGTATTGGCAACTGATAACGAGAATGCAGAGATTACAGTGAACAGGGCTGATATAGAAAGTGGCGAAATGCTTGATATAGCATTGCCTGAGGCGGGTAGTTCTACGAAGATAGAGATAGTCGTGACCGCTCAGAATAGAACAACGATGAGGACCTACTTGGTAACTGTGAATCGTGCTGCAACGCCCACGGATAATGATGCAACACTGTTTAATATAGCACTGATGGCGAATGGTGAGACGATAGAGTTAGATTTTGATAGCGAGGTGCCTAGATATACAGTGAATGTAGACCATACAGTAGCTACTTTAGAAGTGACCCCAATTGCGAATAGTGATGATGTGGAGCGTATCACGATAAACGGTGCTGAGGCCAAGAATAAGGATGCGATAGATGTGGCACTAGGAGACGCCGGTACATCTACTGATATAGTGGTTATAGTCACCGCAGCTGATGGTATAACGACGGCGAGTTATAAGGTAACAGTGAACCGAGTATTAAGCAACGATGCCAGCTTGAGTGCTTTAATGCTAACGGATACTGACAACAATGTGATTACATTGACACCTGATTTTGCATCAACGGTGACTAAATACACTGCGAGCGTGGCAGAAACGGTGACTGAGGTGCGAGTGACACCAGTAGCGAGCGAAGGCACGATGTCAATGATTAGTATAGGTAATGAAACTGTAGAGAGTAGTGCTTCAATTAGTGTGGATTTAGGTGCAACCGGCATAGATACGGACATAGAGATAGTCGTGACTGCTCCGAATGAGACAACGACGAATAGCTATATTGTGACAGTGAAACGTGCACCAAGTACAGATGCGAGCTTAAGCGCATTGACGGTATCGGCAGGCACATTAAGCGAACCCTTTGGTAGCACGACACTGAACTATACAGTATTGGTTGAAAATGATATTGAGAGACTAACCGTGACCCCGACAGCGACTAATGCCAATGCAACTATCACGGTAAATACTGTGCCAGTAGAGAGTGGCAGTGCGAGTAGTGACATTGAATTAGCCGAAGATGGAGTCACCACGATTACGGTGGTAGTGACCACCCAAGATGGCACTACGAAAGAAACTTACACGATAGCAGTGAGTCGCTCAACTGCCGGCATCCGTGTCCGGGTTAAGGTCTTCCTAGAAGGACCACTACGCTAAATCTGCATTAACGGTTTTAGGAAGTTTTAGTCAAAATAGATCTGCTCTTAAGTGGTCTACCTTTGTTGCATGTTTTATGCATTCGTCAGCCATAGCGAGTGGTGGTGCTGGCGCCAATATCGCCTACCGCTAGAGCGATACGATATTATTTAGCGATGAGAGCTATACTAGCAAGAGCTTTGGCAATGATGCTAATGGCATCAAGCAACTCTTAAGCTGGTTTTGCAACCAAGGCGGACATGGTTGTCCCTTGTGCCTTGAAGCGATCAGCGGGTTAGAGATAAGGCTTTGCTTGATGGGCTATCAAGCTCAGTATCCGATACGCTGGGTACTGACTGACAATCCGCCATTGTTTTATTTTAGTCATCACCGATGATAGGGATGTTTGTTGAGTATAGTCCAAGCTCTATATAGTTGCTCGACTAATATCAGGCGAGCGAGTGCGTGCGGCAGTGTCATGCAGGATATAGACCAGCGCGCGTGGCTTTGCTCTATACAACGAAGGTCTAGTCCGTCGCTGCCGCCGATTAAGAAAGCCAGAGTTTGATGATTTTGTATACATTGATTTAGTTGATCAGCCAACTGCTCGCTGTTTATTTGTTGTCCGGTTTGGTCAAGTGCGATGATATAGGCTTCTCTCTCTATTAGCGAGAGTAGTTTTGCACCTTCCTGGGCAATTGCTTTAGACACAGGTTGCGATGTACTACGCTTAATTTGCGGGACTTCTATGATCTCTAAGTTGATATCATTGATACGCCTTTTATAATCGGAAATGCCGGCAGTGACCCAAGTCGGCATTCGTCGCCCGACTGCGAGTATTTTAATATGTATCGGCATGTGTGGTTTGCTTGCCGATTTCGGTGTCTTGCCATAGCCCTTCTAAATCGTAACGGCTGCGGGTTTGTTGCTGCATCACATGTAGCACAATATCACCTAAGTCTATTAGAATCCATTCGGCAGTATCATAACCTTCACAACCTAATATTTTGATGTTATTTAGTTTGCTTACTTCAATCACTCGATCGGCAATGGCTTGTCTATGCCGTTTAGAGGTGCCACCGACAATTACAAATAAATCGGCAATAGTAGTTTGCTTGCTGATATCTAATACGACAATATCTTGCGCTTTCAGTGCCTCCAATTGTGCTATCACAAGTGTCTTGAGAGCGTCCAGTTTCACGATACTTCTCTATAATGATAGAGCCGGTTTTTTTTAATATAGCTCCAAACGACGGCGGGCAATAAATATCGTGGTTGTATACCCTGCGCAATCATCAGACGGATTTGGCTTGAAGATATATTGATAAAAGGCTCAGACATAAATAATATGTTACCCGCCGAACGATGTGACATTTCCTGCAAAGTCTGCACTCGCTGCCAGGCACTTTTGCTATCGTATAATTTTACTCCAGGCCGGGCGACAACTATCAGGTGTAGTAACGATGGTAGTTCAGTAGCCTTGTACCAGTCGTTTATCTCGTTGTATGCGTCGGCACCCAATAGCATTGCAATTGGTAAGTCGTTTCCTAGTGCTTTGCGCAGGTATGTTGCAGTATCGGCAGTGTAACAATTATCTGCGCGCTCTAGCTCGCAGCGATCGACGATTAACGAATCACCGGCGATAAGCTGCAACATATTGTAGCGATGTGTAGCTGAACTATGCATTGCGCTCTTGTTCGGATGAGCATAACACGGCAGTAGACGCAGTTGGCTAATTTCGGGTTGTGCGAGCACCTGCAATGCGATTTTAATATGTCCCAGATGTATAGGGTCAAAAGCACCTCCGTATATTGCTACGATGCCGGTTTGATTATTCACGTATATGACCGTCTCCGAAGACGATATACTTTTGTATAGTCAGGCCTTCCAATCCCACCGGGCCGCGCACATGTAAGCGATCAGTGCTAATGCCGATCTCAGCACCCAATCCGTATTCATAGCCGTCGGCAAAGCGAGTCGAGGCGTTGACCATCACCGAACTTGAATCAATCTCGCGTATAAAACGCATAGTGCGCGCATAATCTCGGCTAACAATGGCATCAGTGTGATGCGAACCGTACCGCGCTATATGCGCTATTGCTTCGTCAATACCGGCAACTATTTTAATTGCAATAATCGGTGCCAGATACTCTTCGTGCCAATCAGTTTCGCAAGCGGCTTTTATTTCAGGCACTATTGCACAGCTCTGCTCGCAACCTCTTATTTCTACCTGATGGATTTGCATATCATGTGCATAGCGTGGTAAAAAATCCTCCGCTACTGATTGTGCAACCAGCAAGGTTTCCATAGCATTACAAACTCCATATCGCTGTGTTTTGGCATTTACTGCAATGGTCAATGCTTGTTCTAAATCGGCACCATCGTCTATATAAACATGGCAGACACCATCTAAGTGCTTAATCACCGGAATAGATGATTCACGACTGATGTATTTGACAAGCTGTTTGCCGCCGCGCGGGATAATCACATCTATGCAGTCATCTAGTTTTAACATCTCGGCAACTGTTTGTCGTCCTGGTGTTTGTATTAATTGCACACAATTCACCGGCAGTCCAGCTAGTTGCAGACCTTCGGTTAAACACTTGGCGATGGCGATATTGGAATAGATTGCCTCAGAACCACCACGCAATAACACGGCATTGCCAGCTTTGATGCATAGAGCTGCTGCGTCGATAGTTACATTTGGCCGCGACTCATAAATCATTCCGATAACGCCCAAAGGTACTCGCATGCGCCCGACTCTGATGCCCGAAGGGCGAGTGGATAGATCCGATATCATGCCGACTGGGTCGTCCAGTTCGGCGATTTGTAATAATCCGTCAGCCATCGCGTTAATGCGATCATCATTGAGTTCTAAGCGGTCTATCAATGCTGCACCAATTTTGCGCGCACTAGCAGCGACTAAGTCCTTATTATTCTCAGTAATCAAAGCGTTGCGTTTTGCGATTAAAATCTCGGCAGTTGCGCGAAGTGCGCGATTCTTCGTAGCAGTATCAGCACTGGCAATTATCGGTGCACTTGCTTTGACTCGTTTGCCTATTTCCGCAATAGAATCACTCATAGTTTCTATAGTATCTTGTCATAGTATATTGCTTTTTAATTTTGCATTGAGTACCGGGACTGCGCAAATAGTCAATACCAAACAATGTAACTGTTGCCAACTTTCCTCCAAAGACTGCCCTTTGATAGCCAGATCAGTTTCGTAACAAGTATACAACATCATCAGCCATCGGCTTTTTAACTTTCTTTGTAATGCTCTGCGAAATACTGGTTGTTTATTTTTCCATACTGTATTCATAACTACGGCTAACGATTCACCTGCCGCAAGCCGATATTCCATTTTGAGCAATGTGCGTATGTTATTTGCTAAACACCATAAAATTAATTGCTCAGCTGTCGCCTCGCTACGCAGGCTATTGAGAATTCTCAATGCTCGCGTGGTATTGCCACAAACTGCGGCATCGGCTAATTCAAAAGCACTGTAGTGCGCGCTATCGCCGATGATTTGTGCGGCTTGTTTAAGGCTGATAGTTTTATCTTGATAACTCAGTTTGAGTTTTTCAATTTCTTGTGCTGCCGCTAGCAAATTGCCTTCGGCACGTTCGGCAATGAGGTCTACCACACCGTCTTCGGCATTTATATTATTACGTAGCATCCTCTCTAGTAGCCAGCTTTTAGTTTCGCTGTGGCTTTTAGAATAAACTTGCACCCACACTGCTTTTTCGCTTATCTTTTTCAGCAATGCCGAGCGACCGTCTACCTTTGGTGCTTGGACTATAAATAGCACATCAGGCGGTGGCGTTTGTAATACGCGCTTGAGGAAATTGGTTGCCTTGGTATCAGGCTTGGCGTTCGTTAACCGTATATCGATGATAAGACGCTGGGCAAACAACGATAGATTATCGGCTTGTAGAGCTACGGTGTGCCAATCAAACCCGCTGTCTACGAAGTACATCTGGCGTTGATTATAGCCGTGTTTGTTTGCTATCGCGCGGATTAAGTCGCCTGCTTCCATCAGTTGTAGAGGTTCTTCACCGGAAACTAGATAAAAGAAATCTAATTTTTTTTCCAGTAAACCGCGTAACTGGTTAAAATAAACTTTCATTTTTAATCCTCAAGACTGTGCATTTAACATAATGACTGAAAAAATTGCTTTTGTCGGTATCGGCATCATGGGAAGACCTATCGTCCAAAGGCTATTGGTTGCCGGGCATCAGGTATTCATTTTCGCACGACATCCAGAGGTTGCCAAACCTTTATTAAAGCAAGGCGCTTGTTTATGCAAAACCCCAGCGAGTGCTGCGTCTAAAGCAAGTCTCTGTTTTTCCATGGTATCAGATACCTCCGATGTTGAAGAAGTGATATTGGGGGGCGATGGCTTTGCCGAAGGTGCGAGCCGCGGTGATGTCATAGTCGATATGAGTACTATTTCTCCTGAGGCTACATGTGACATTGCAGAGCAGCTGTCGGGTGACGGCATTGATATGTTGGATGCGCCGGTGTCTGGCGGTGAGCAGGGAGCTATAGAAGGTAGATTATCTATTATGGTCGGAGGGAAGGAAAACATCTATAACCGCGTGTTACCAATATTTCAAATCATGGGACACAATATCGTGCGCATTGGCGCACACGGTGCTGGGCAAGTCGCCAAAGCGTGCAATCAATTATTAGTAGCGCAAACTATTGTGGCAACTGCAGAGGCGATAGAGTTTGCCGAGCATTCTGGGGTCGATGCGGCACGAGTGCGAGAAGCGCTATTGGGTGGTTTCGCTAACAGCAAGATACTCGAAGTCCATGGCCAACGCATATTAGCCGACGATTATAAGCCTGGCTTTAAGGCTGCTTTGCATTTCAAAGATTTAAAAATCGCTCGCTGCTCGGCAAGCAATAATGGTATTTATTTAGCCGGTCTAGAACATGCATACGACTGTTTGCAGAGACTGGTAGAACGCGGCGACGGTGAACTTGATTCGTCAGCGATGGCTAAAATCGTAAGCGAAGGCGTGCATAAATAGCCTCCGGTTCTTATATTTATAGCGTAAACCGCAATCAGCGGTCAGATGCTACTATTGAACAAGTTGAAGCAGAGAATCCTTTTTTGGCTTTCTTTTGCTCGGACGCATGAACTGAAATCGCTTCATGGCATTCTTCGCGCGATGCAAAATGCCCTAGTTCCATGCTCTTTGCCGTACCAGTTTTGTGGACCGCCGCTTCCCACATCATGCCCGGCACCACGCCGGCTTTTGCCGTCATCTCGCTTCCTTTCTGGGCGTGTTTCTGCGCCCCTTCTTCGCTCACGCACGCCGACAAAGCGATTGCAATTAAGGATAGCAACATATAAGCAAGTAATTTCATTATTTTTTCCCCAATACAGATTTGTCAGAATTTGATGTAAAGCATAACAATAATGGCAACAAAATACAAGTGCTCGGCCAGCGTGTATAAGCCCAGGCATATAATTCCTAGGATATTGTCAAACCAGAGTAAAAATATCTAGTAAAACTATGCTAAAATCAGCACAAACAGTTTTATTTTTTATACAGATTAATCACTAATATTTAAGGAGGCAACAATGAAAGGAATAGATAGCACACAGCCACCCCCACCCCCACCAGAAGCCAATCAACCGTTGCCTGCCGACGGAACGGTGTTAACGAGTGTTCCGCTAAAGCCTGACACTGATGGTGTTCCATCTCCCAAAACTGACAAAAGCGACGCACCTGCTTTGGACTACAATCCAAATTCTGGTATTAATATAGATTTGTCCTCGGCTTTGAGTTTGAGTGGTACTATGGCTGGTTCGGTAGAAGTTGATGTTTTTGCCATCATGGATGTGATGGAAAAATCAATGATAGAAAACCAGAAAGTAGCGGAAGAAGATGCGCTCCAAGCTGCCCTGGAGGTTGCTGCTAAATTGAAATCTGCAGCGCATGCTATGCGTGTTGCAGCAAAGTTTGCGCTCGCCTCAGGGATTGCTATGGGTACAATGCAATGTGTCGCCGGGGCGGTATCCATAGGCGGTGCGATACAAAGTACCCGCACATTATCAGCCTCTGGCGAAGCACCCGAAGGACCAGCTGAAGCACCTGAACCGACTGAAGCACAAGAGCAAGAGAGTACATCATCTGTCCCAGAGGAGTCAGCCACAGAGCCAACGGAAGGCAGCGAGTCTCGGCAGCAACAAGATGCCGATGAGGCCAGCGAGGATATACAAAAGCAACAGAATAAACTTCAAGAAACCATAGAAAAAGCTACCGCAGGATCGGATATTACAGGTGATGAGAGCACTCAGGTGTCCGACGATGCTACCACTGATGAAGGCATAGAAGAGAATAAATCCGAGCAGAAAAAAGCTAAAAATCAGGGCGGCGGTAACCTAATGGCATATCAGAAGGCTCAGAATATAGCAACTTTTGCTCAAGGTGTATCTCAAGTGCTGCAGGGTACCGGACAGATTATCTCAACAGTGCTCAAATACTATTCGGATGAAGAACAAGCTGAGTCCAAAGAGATCGAGGCGCAATCGGCGCAGGCGCGTAGCGTATCCGAACAAAAGAAAGCGTACGCCCAAACCATACAAAGCGACGCTGATAAAATCTTCGATCAAATGCAGCAATTATCACGGAGCCGTTATGATACTATGGAAACCATCACTAGGGTCTAACGCATAACCTGTCCAGCTAAGCGATGTCTAATATCAATAATAAGGCCGTTGCACCACCATTGCCGTCTGGTACTCTCAGTCAATCTTCTGGTAGTACAGCCCAGGTCGATGGAAGTTATCGCGGGCAGACAATCAGTTTAGCAGCAGACCCAGTCGAATTACTGGAAGATGCAGCTGAAGAACTAACTTTTGCGCACAGTGAGAAAGTTGAAAAAAAACTTGCCAAGCGGGAAATCGGCAAAAAACAAGAGTTGAAGTCTTTTGCACAAGAGCAAGCGGAACGTTATTTAAAGCAAGTCCCAGACCTTGAAAAAAATAAAAAACTTGCTGCTTTTGCAAAGCAAATCGCACAGCTGGAAGCACAAACCGCCCCGGAAAAATTACGCGAATACGCCGAACAATCTTATAACGATGTAAGCCATCAATTTCTCGCACTGTCTTATACGCGTGATCTATTACAAGCACAAGGTGCGGATTCGACTAGGATTGAGAACTTAAACAAGTCAATAGAGCAGCTCAAAGACCAACACGGTTCGGCTATTCGTGCTGGCATCAATATCTCTAAAAATGCCAATGATACGGCACATAAGGGGGTCGGTGATATTCAAGGACTTAGAGATTTATATAGAGATGTCGTGCTTGATTATGCTAGCATCACGCAAGCATACGAGCGAGTCGTCAAAGATTACAAGGGCGAAAGTTTTACCGACGCAGTTGATTTTGTGCTTGGCGGACTGGTTACGGAGGCTGGAGAGGATAATAGATCGTTACCTAAAACGCAATTAAAAGCGATTATGGATGATATTTATCAGCTTAAATTATTAGGTAGCATGTATCATCAGTGCGATGGTTTAATGGACAAAGTCCATAGCAATTATCAAACGGCATTAGCGCACGGCGGGCAAGCGTTGCTAAAAGAAATATTGACTTTGAAAGAAAAGGGGTGGTACAGCGACAGCACGGTCGAAAACATAGCTGATCAACTTGATGTAAACCCAGTGCAAGCGAGAATATATTTCTTAAACGGCTTAAAGGATGTGGTGCGGCTGATCCCTCGCAAAGCCTTTGAAGATGAAAATAAGCGAGCCGAACTGATAGGTAGCATTCAGCAAGCATTAGACGCGACTATTGATAAGGAATTCGGAGAGTAGGCTGTCTAGATGACTTCACAGCGGGATGACGCCCTGACAACTTTTATGCAAAACTTAGGCTTGCGGGGTTTTAATATTAGTGCCACCAATCGGCCGTGGGTAAACAATCTAATTATTGGTGGTGGTCGTTATGTTTTAGATGTAGAAGAAATAAGCGACGAACGCGGCGTCGTTCTAGCACTATTTAGCAAAGTGCCGACCCATCAGCTATACGACAATGCAAGGCAACTGTTGTTGGCTTGCTACTATAACAAATTCTTACCAATGGTTGTACAAGTCGGTTTGCGAGGCGACGATACTTTGGTACTGATGGTACGCGTGGAACAAGTGTCGCCGCAAACATTAAGCAGAGCTTTCGATTTGATGTTTCAATTATATACGGAAATAGAGGCATGACTTTTATAACCGAACAGGGTTTGGAATTACGCATAGTAAAAGAAAAAAATAATTTAGCACTTGTTGAATTGGAAGGTCGTCTAGACTCGACGAACGCGTCTGATTTGCAGGTCGCCTTGCAGGCGTTGATAAACGATGGTGTGGCGAATATTATTTTGTCATGTGGATCATTGCGTTATGTTAGTAGTGCTGGCCTCAATGTGTTCTTAAAAGCGTTTAAGGAAGTATCTAAGCGCGGCAACGGACATTTCTCGCTCTGCTCAGTTGCAGAAAATATAAAGCGTGTTCTAGATATTACCGGATTTTCCAATTTTATACCGTTGTACGCTGATTCCCAGCAAGCTCGCCTACAGCTGCAAAAAAAGGAACTGTAAATGGCGGTTTTACTTGGTTCAGGCATAGAACGGGTATTACACCAACCGCGTATACCGGATAGTACCGCGGCACCAATTTTCCCAGATAGCAAAGCAACCAGACCACTGGGTATACATGAACCATCTAACCTAGAGAAAATATTTAACACCAGCTATACCCGTCAGTTAATAGATAGGATGATCTACCCTAAAACCCCAGAAAATGAGGTGATGTTGCCAAATGCATATAGCGAAGCGCTTGACACCCTACGCAAAACAATAACTAAAGAGAACAAGCAATTGCGCGATATAGACCCTAAGAAGATAAAAAATGCACAGACTCTGTTTGAACAAATGCACAACGATTATGAGGCTTTTTGCATGGGGCGAGACCAGCTTGTGCAGGGCTAATGGCAGAGCACACGATTGATAAAGCTTATGTAAACTGGTTGCTGAGCACAGCGTATTCCTATTTAGCACAAAACATGGCCTCTCAGGCAATCACCATATTGGAATTACTAAATGCTTTGCAACCTAATAATCAACAGGCATTGAGAATGTTAGCTTATGCCTATCTTATGGCTGAGCGCTATCAGTCGGTTATAGAGGCTGCCGCAAACCTGGAACGACTTATTCAAGTCGACGACGAACAGGTCGCATACTTGCTTTTATTGCGCACCCGTGCATTATGGGGGCTTGGCAAGGGTGAGGAGTCTCAAGCCGAGTTTGCAAAATATATGGAGTCAGTTTCGCGCTTTAAACCTATCTCAACGCAACCGAATGATAGATAAAGACAATATCCAAAGAATATTAATTAAAATTACTTCGCGCAACGATGTCTTGCTTGCGTTGATGCTGGTTTTTATTATCTTTATGATGGTGCTACCGTTGCCAACCACACTCATAGATATTTTGATAGGCACCAACATGAGTATGTCGGTTATCCTGCTGATGCTGGCGATATATATTTCCTCGCCGCTGGAGTTTTCAGCATTTCCTTCGGTGTTATTGCTGACCACCTTGTTTAGACTAGCACTGTCTATATCAACAACCCGATTAATCCTACTGCAAGCCGATGCTGGGCAGATTATATTTACTTTTGGTAATTTCGTAGTCGCCGGCAATTTAGTTGTTGGTATGGTAATCTTTTTGATTATTACTATCGTTCAATTTATGGTCATCACTAAGGGCGCAGAAAGGGTGGCAGAAGTCAGTGCTAGATTTTCCTTAGATGCGATGCCCGGCAAACAAATGAGTATAGACGGCGATATGCGTGCTGGGGTCATTGATGTAGAGCAAGCTAGATATCGTCGCTCGTTAGTTGAGAAGGAAAGCCAGCTATATGGATCTATGGATGGTGCAATGAAGTTTGTCAAGGGTGATGCCATTGCCGGTCTGATTATCATCGTGGTTAATTTAATCGGTGGTTTAACTATTGGTATTGTACAGCGCAATATGGATGTAGCAGAGGCGATGCATGTGTATTCGACGCTAACCATAGGGGATGGATTGATTACCCAGATCCCGGCATTGTTAATTGCGCTGACTGCCGGCATTATCGTCACCCGAGTAACCACCGACAGTGGCAGTGACCCTTCAGCCAACGCTGATTTAGCGTCCGACATCAGCGGCCAAATAGGAGCTCAGCCACGCGCCCTATTAGTTGCATCAGGCTTGATGCTGGTATTCGGTATAATCCCTGGTTTCCCTACACCAGTTTTTGTACTGCTGTCTATAGTAACCGGCGGCGGCGGCATATATTTGCTGTATAGTGCTAAGAAAAAAGAGGCGATGAAAAGCGAAGATAATTTATCAGCTTCTCTTCCCTTCAACGCGTCGCCCGGCGAGAGCGCACCTACTTCAGGAAAATTAACCGAACAGGAGGAATTTACTTTGAGTGTACCTTTATTAATTGATATAGAAGCCAGTGTGCAGGAACACCTAGACACGAAAACCCTCAACGACGAATTATTTAAAGTGCGGCGAGCACTCTATCTAGATCTAGGCGTTCCTTTCCCCGGCATCTACTTACGTTTTAATGCGAATATCAGCAATGTCGGAGATTATTCGATCTTGATGCAAGAAGTGCCAGTAGCTCACGGTAACCTCAAATATGGCTGTGTGCTATATAACGATAACAAAGAACAAATGGAGATATTAAACATTCCCTTTGATACTGACCAACCTTTTCTGCCGGCACAAGAGGCGCTTTGGGTGGCGGACGACTACAAAGAGCAGCTAAATAAGGCAGGTCTTTCTTATATGGAATTGCCCAAGATACTCACCTTTCACCTCTCATATGTCTTGAAAAGATATTCCGAAGATTTTATAGGTATACAAGAAGCTCGTTATCTGTTGCAGCAAATGGAGATTAATTTCTCCGAACTGACTAAAGAAGTGCAAAGGATTTTACCCATACATACGATTGCCGAAGTCTTACAGCGTCTAGTTAGCGAGGATATTTCTATCCGCAACATGCGCTTGATATTGGAGGCCTTGGTAGAGTGGGGACAAAAAGAGAAAGACACAGTTTTACTCACTGAGTATGTGCGCGGGAGTCTGAAGCGCTATGTGAGTTATAAGTTTAGTAGTGGGCAGAACACTTTGCCCGCCTACCTGCTTGATCAGGACTTAGAAGAAACAATTCGCAAAGGAATTAGACAGACCTCGGCAGGCAACTATTTGGCGTTGGATCCTACGGTTACGCGCAATTTTGTTGAGAGAGTTAAGCAAACCGTTGGTACTGATATTGCCAGACGCACTAATAAACCAGTACTAGTGACAGCAATGGATATACGTCGTTATGTACGCAAGATGCTGGAGGTCGAACTCTACGAGCTTGCTGTGTTGTCTTATCAAGAGTTAACTCAAGAAATCACCGTACAGCCGCTGAGCCGTATCGGTTTGTAAGGCTCTTTATAGCCTACTGCTGAATAGTATGGATAATGTAGCTGGTCTGGTTTCAGAGTTCTCGTATTACGCGCAATACTTCGGCGACTGGTTTAATTAAATCAGTCGGGATATATTGGTTGATGTCGGCTTGATCCATCAACGCGTGGGCAAGTGGCACATTTTCCATGACTGGGATGCCTTGCTCGTGGGCAATTTCTATGACTCGCTTGGCCATCGTGCCTTGCTCCTTAAATGTAACTACAGGTAGCGGTGTCTCTTCGTCATCGTAATAGATGCCGATAGCCATACGCGTAGGGTTGGTGATAATGACGCTTGAGCGACTGACATTATTGGCAACCTGACTGTTAACGATTTCTTGAAATAACTGGCGACGATGGCTTTTCACTTCTGGACTGCCTTCCATTTCTTTGAATTCTCGCTTAACTTCGTCTTTGGTCATCTTGAGGTTCTTAATATAGTCGTGCTTTTGAAAGAAATAGTCGGCAGCTGCAACAATGATAAACGCAATAACTGCATAGGTTATAATTTTGCCCATTAGATTACCAAATATCGGTAATAAGCAGTCTAAACCACATTCTGGTATCAACAGCAAAGCACGAAGATCGTGTCGCAACGCTAGGTATATCAAATAGCCTAAAAATACTATTTTGAGAATTGATTTGATCAACTCAACGAGATTTTTTTTAGTGAATATATTCTTTAACGCTTGAGCAGGATTAATCTTTTTATAGCCTTCTTTGATTACCTGCGGAGCGAATAATCCCCCAGTTTGAAAGAAATTAGCCGCAATGCCGACTATTAGCGCAATGCCGATTACCGGCAGAGTTATGATCATTGCGAGTTTACCAGTTTCAAATAGAATCTCACCCAGTGCCGCCTTAAAATCAATGCCGTAGGTAGTCACTGGCAATGCAAGTAACTCACGGAACTCCCCCATATAATAATCGCTTGCCAGCCATAAATAAGCTAGCAGAAAAATAATAGACGCAGCACTAACAACTTCTTTGCTTTTGGCGACTTGCCCTTTCTTGCGAGCGTCGCGTAACCGTTTCTGTGTAGGGGGTTCGGTCTTATTACCACTACTGGCACCGCTCATTGCTTACTCCATACGGTATTCAAATCCGCGTAAATATCAGGAATAGTCGCTAGTTTATCACCGAAATAGGCGATGATGGTTGCTAAAAATACAACTAATATGAAATTGGATACTGCACTTTTAATAGACATAGACATAAAAAAGATATTGAGCTGCGGGGCAAAACGGCCGATTAACATCAAGCCGAATTCAGCTGCAAACATTGCGATAATTACTGGCGCACCTAATAAAACGGCTAGCAAGACAATTTGTCCGAATTGCTTTAGCATAAAGAATACGATATCAACATTCAAGTTAGGGAAGAAAGATGAAACCGGCCATACTCTATAGCTTTCATAGATACCTTCGATAAAGATTAAAAATAGTCCGGTGACGAAAAATACTGCAATAATTGTATTGATTAGAAAGTTACCCATCGGAGATGCTTGGTCTCCGGTCAGAGGATCCATAGAACTTGCCATCGTCGCACCGCGCTGATTGTCGATAAAGAAACCAACTGCTTCTATAGCCCAAAACATTAATGCGACGATAAAACCCATCGTCACTCCTATGAAAATCTCTTTAATAATAATAAACAACAACATACTCTGCGATAAGGAATTAATAACCTCTATTTCGGCATAAACAACCGGATAGAGTATCAGTGCCAGACTAAGCAAGATGCCGTTTCTCGTTAAAGTACCGCCTAAGGTGTGCGCACTTAAAAATGCAAGCATAGCAAATATGCTGATAAGTCTCGGCAGGGTTAAGCTATAAACGATAATATGATCTTTGAAGAAGTCAATTAACACCTCCATCAGAAGCCAACCTCGGAAATCTTCTGGAAAGATATAAGCCCATAAGCGAACAACTCTTCGCCTAACTGACTCATAGTTAAAAACAGCGTGGCGACGATAGCAATGAGCTTGAACGCAAAAGAGATGGTTTGCTCTTGTATTTGTGTCAACGCTTGGATCAAGCTGATCAGTAAGCCGACTAGAGATGCCACGACAATCGGTGGCATAGATAACATCAGCACGAGCAACATTGCATTGCTGGCGTGTTGTACTATCTCTCCTTCCGTCATGATTACTTATAGGAAAGCACTAAACCTTGAATGAGATAGGTCCAGCCATCGAGGAAAACGAACAATAGTAATTTGAATGGTAACGATATCGTCATTGGCGAAACCATCATCATACCCATTGCCAGCAGGATATTGGAGATGATTAAGTCTATCACTATAAACGGTAAATAAATTAAAAAACCGATTTCAAAAGCGGTGGTCAGTTCGCTAACTGTAAATGCCGGCAAGAGAATCAATAAATCATCCTCTTTCATATTTTTCGTGTGTTCTTCCCCCCATAGGTCATAGGCAGCTGTCATGAAAAATTCTCTATCTCTATCACTACTGTTTTTGAACAGGAATGCTCGATAGGGTTGTGAACCAGCTTGAATGCTCTGCATTATTCCTTGCGGGTCGTCAAGATCCACTCCTTGCTGAGCAATGATATCGTAGCTTGCAGTGAGCACTGGCATCATGATGTAAATGGTCAGTATCAATGCTAAACCGTTCAATGCCATATTCGGTGGTATTTGCTGGATACCTAGTGCGTTTCTTATCAATGAAAAAACGATGACTAGTTTAGCAAAAGAGGTCGCCATTACGACTAAAAATGGCACGATTGCCAAGCCGCCCAGAACTAAAATTAAGGTAGTCGGGTCGGGGAAACCATCCATCAGTTATTCCTCTTATAATTTTGCGTAGCTCTTTTAGACAAGATATATTTCTTCCTATGTACTTACCAACGCTATGGCTTGTAAACAAACCAGCCCAGTTAGTGTGCGTTATTGATTGTCGGCAACAAAAACACCAAGCAGTGTGCTGTAAAGATTTGCGTGCCTGCGAACTGTGGTACCATCATCCATCGGCCTTCTCCTGATGATATAAATTTAAGATTCGCACCCCTGCCCGGTTTTCAATTTGTACCAATTCGCCGCGACCAACTAGCACACCGTTGGCATGAATATCCACCTGTCCTGTTGCTTGCTTGTTTAATTCAAGCACATAGCCTGGTTTGAACTGCTTTAGTTCATTTAAGGAGACAGTGAACTTGTCGGCAACAAACAGGAGTTCTAAAGGTAACTCGTCTAACCCGTTGAGCTTGGGAGAGTCTTGTTGCATGTCTAGGTTATCCCAATGATCGGCTGTTATTTCCGCTGCTGCAGTCGGCGGCGGTTCACTGGCAGGAGGCTCATCGGAGAGCGGGTCTCTTTCAGGCATCGATTGATCGCTATCCGGGGTATCTATATCTTTGCTAGTAGCGTCTTGCTCCTCAAACAGTGGGTTCTCAGTCGATGTTTCTCCGTTCTCTTGGGTTTCATCTTCCGGTTCTGTACGCAAGAGTTCTTCAGCCTGTGAATCCTCGTTCATTTGATCTCCGACCTCTAAGTCTGTGTTCAATCGCTCTTCAGCCTGCGAATCCTCATTCATCGTGGTCCTCAACTTCCTGCTCTGGGATTTTCGGGTTTTTAGTTTCTAAATCTTCTGTTGGCTGTTCATCGCTTGCCATCACGCCCCTCCGCTTTTGGATAATTAGTTTATTCCCGTCAATAACGGATGAAAAGCTTATACTATCACTGATTTTAGCATATACCTTTGTTAAGTCGGAAAATGCTTTATCAAGCAATATAATGTCGCCCTTCTCTACCTGACTAAACTCCTCTATGCTCAATGTGACTTCAGCAGCTATCACCTCAACCGTAGCGCATAAGTCTTCGGTGTTTATGCCAGACACTGGTACGGCTGCCGCTTGCCATACTTTATGTAGTGTGTTGATGGTTTGTTCATCGGCATCGGCAAAGGCCTGACCGGTGATAGCACCGTTTGCTGACAACAAATGGAAAAATAAACTTGAGTCAGACGACTGAATAGGCTGACATTCTATATCTTCAGCATGGAAGTTACCTATTGCATGCTCAGTAAAAAAATTGCTAATCGGGTTAAACGCGGCTATGACGATAGATTTTCTTAAGTCATCAGGTAGCCCTGCGAGTTCCTCGAGCGGTAACCAATCCGATAATAGCAAATTACAACAACTCGCATCAATGCCAAGGCGCATACTGCTCCCGTTGATACTGCAATGCACGGTAATCGGAAAACTGCAAGATTTTATGTCTGCAACGGGATTTAAAGCATACGCTTGCCCGCCAATAGTAAACTCCAACTTATTTGCATCACCGTGATTTAATCTATTAGAAAATCCTACGGCAGTAGCCGAAAGCTGTGGATATTTTAGCGTCTGTCCTTCCATGTATCATCCTTCTTTCTGCTGATGAGTTAAAAATCATTGATGAATATAACAGCTAAATAGGAGGGATTCAATTTCTTGAGGAATAACCCGTTGGCATGGGAATTTTCATATGTAAATAATTTACATAATATTTCATAAAAAATTCAATTTAGCCACAGCATACTTTGCTGTCTCTTGTGCAGTTCCTACTTTATTCCTAAATTAAAATCTCCATCATGATATATCCGTTTTTACTGATGCTCCTTTGCCCGCCGGTAAAGCTCTTTGCTGTTGCTACATTATAATATAGCTGAACATGTATAATTCAGAAATAGTATGCCTTTAGCAAAACTTACAACTTATATTGTTATTCTATTGATGCTAGTGGCCTGTGACGATGCCGCAAAAACTGATCCACCGCCCTGGCAACCTAGCTCGATAGAAAACCTCAATACTATCAAAGTCGCGCTCAGAGTGAACCCGGCAAGTTACTATTGGCAAGATGGGCAGGCAACGGGCTTTGATTATCATCTTTTAGAACATTTTGCCGACTATACGAATAACAAAATTGAAGTTATACCAGTTGCAACTGCGGCTGAAGCTATTGCGTTACTATCAGACCAATCAGTGGATATGGCGGCAGGTGCTCTAAGTGCAACACAATTGCACGCCCGGCACTTTGAAGTCTCCATCCCCTATTATCAAAGCAAACAATATATGATTTATCGCTACCCTGATGTTAAACCCCTTAGTTTTGAAGAAATCTCGCTGTCGGATATAGATATTAGTGACAACCCCAAACACATAGAGTTATTAGAAAAATTGAATGTTCGGTATCACGACCGCAACACAATCAACCCGACGAATGTAGATGCCGAATCGGATCATTCAAAAGATAGTTCTTGGTATCTGCATCCAAATACACCCTCGTATAAACTGATAGAAATGATCAATCTGGGTTTAGTGCGCTATACCGTAGCCGATGCTTTTGAATTTGCGGCAACGCATTTTTTATACCCATATGCCAAAATAGCCTTTACGGTTTCCGAAGAAGTACCTATTACATGGCTATTCAACTCTGCAACCACCGACGGCACTTCCAAACACCTAGTTCATCTTGCCAATGCCCTGTTCACATCCATGCAAAAAAACGGGGAGCTTGAGCGTATCACAAAATCCCATCCGGAGCATTTAGAATTGCTGTCTTACGCTGAAAAACTAACATTTATAGAATCGGCATATAGAAAACTTTCCAAATATAAAAGATATTTCAAAATAGCGTCTGATAAATACTTGCTTGATTGGAAACTAATTGCTGCTATCGCATACCAAGAGTCGCACTGGAACCCACGCGCAGTATCACCTACCGGTGTAAAAGGCATTATGATGCTGACCCAAGAAATTGCACAATATTACGAAGTCAGCGACCGTCTCGATGCTTATCAAAGCATTATGGGAGGAAGCAAATACTTAAACGAACTATTAGGCAGAGTACCTCCTGAAGTCCCAGCCCCAGATCGTCTGTGGATGGCACTCACTGCTTATTTAGCGGGGTATGGTCACCTTCAAGACGCTCTCAAATTGACTCGCAACAGAGGAGCTAACACGAATTCTTGGTTAGCACTCAGTCATTCATTGAAATTATTGCAGAAACCCGAATGGTACCAAAAGGCAAAACACGGTAAACCGCGCAACGATGTTGTCTCTTATATCAACAATGTCCGAAATTATAAATTTTTACTCAGCCTGCTGGAGGATGCAATCTCGACAGAGATCCCTCAGGCTTATCAACCCGCTTTTATAATTCCAGAAAACTATGTAGGCAGTTAACTTGGAGATTACACTCAATATATCTGAGAGGAAAGTCTCCCATCCCTTACTTAAAGTTGGTGCTATAGAGTTTGTAGGAGGGAAGCGTTATAACACAAGGGGGGCTAACAAGGAGGAGGTCTAAATCTCCTCTGCAGTATAATTCCCCATGAATGTAATCCAAAGATTTACACTGATACATAATGGCATGCTTCCATTTAATCGCTGCCGCACACGTCAACATATAACCCCCGGTTGATGATGTGTTATAACGGTTTGGCAAAGGTTCAATCAAGCGACGGTTAGAGATAAATCCCCTAGGAGCTTTACTTGGAGACGGTACCCCACCTATCTTAAGCCTACGAGCTTCTATATAACTCAGATTTTGTCCTAATTTTAATTTGCAACAACGAAAAAAAGTATATGCAATCATAGTAAAAAATATACGATACACCATATATAAAGGTAGCTCCGGGAAATACTTTTTATACATTATCAGCTTAAGTATATTGCTTACATACATATACATTCTAAATTTTTTGCTTCTAAAAGCCCAAACAATAGGGGCAAGTATATCGTAAACAATTCTTGATTCATGGCTAAACATTATCATATCGCGCAGAAATACTTGAGACTCTGCCAATATTTTCGGGAAATTAGTTGGTAGCTGGGCATCATCTTCTAATATGCAGGCTTGAGAGATGTTTTTTTTCACCATTAAATTATATATCTTAATGTGGCTCAAGCTACAAGCGACCATACCTGGCTTCTGACTTTTAAAAAAATAATCTAGCTGTTGTTTATCTATGTCTAGCTGTTGTGCTATTGCCTCACGGTCTGTTTGAGAGTACATATCATATTTATCTATTGCATCTACGAATTGATACTGTAGATTAAAAGCATCAAGTTGTCTTTGCATGAAAAGCCTTCTTTCTGGTGTACGTTTTAGGTTAACAATATAGATAGGTGGATAGGTCATCTCTTATTTAATTGACATTATAATTTTTAGTTATTACTAATATCATATTATCATACAAGCCACACCGCTTAACTTTCAAGTTTAACTATTCAAATTTTTTGACTAAAACTTTCTAGTCTCTTGCTAATGCCGTCTTTGCTTCTCCTTTAGAGATTAAGGTATAATTGCTCTTTTTATTTAATCATAATGCCCACTACCGACCCTGAGAAGATAGTAATCAAACGTGCCTTATTGAGTGTATCGGATAAAACCGGTATCGTTGAACTTGCCCACACCTTGGCATCGTTGAATATAGAGATTTTATCCACTTCAGGCACTGCCAAGTTGCTACAAGATGCCGGTATTGCTATCACTGAGGTTTCCGATTATACGGGGTTCCCTGAGATTATGAATGGGCGCATTAAAACATTACATCCCAAAGTACACGGTGCGTTGCTCGGACGGCGCGGCTTGGACGATGCAGTTATGCAAGAACATCGTATCACCGCGATAGGTTTAGTGGTGGCTAACCTATATCCTTTTACTCGCACCATTCAAAAAAAAGATTGCACGCAGGCACAGGCAATTGAAAATATAGATATCGGTGGACCAGCAATGATTCGCTCGGCCGCTAAAAATAATGACAATGTGACAGTCGTCGTAGACCCCGACGACTATCGGCAACTACAGTTTTTGTTGGAAAAAAACGGTGCTAGCATTCCCAGTGAGCAACGACTGCTGTGGGCAGCTAAGGCGTTTGACTATACCGCATCTTACGATAGCGCAATCGGTTTTTACTTAGCTAAACTGAATAATCAATTTCCCCACAGTGTTGCTGGGTATACCTGTCGTTTTGACCTACGCTACGGTGAGAATCCACACCAAGCCGCGGCCTTGTATATGGACGAATATGCCAGCTGTCTAGAGCAACTGCAAGGGAAAGCATTATCCTATAATAATTATCTGGATGTGGATGCGGCGATTACCTTAGTATCCGATTTTACTAGCGAATGTGTGTGTGCAATTATCAAGCACACCAATCCTTGCGGTGTTGCTTGTGGTGAACACCCAGTTGATGCATATCGGCGCGCGTATATAGCCGATCCGTTGTCGGCTTTCGGCGGCATCATCGCTTTTAATCACGAGATAGATAGGAAAACAATAACTGCTATTATTGAACAACAATTTGTCGAGGTGATTGTAGCGCCGGCAGTCACCAGTGATGCAGGACAAGCGTTATCCGACAAGCCAAATGTGCGCTTAATCATATACCGGCCTGCTGGACAGCGCCAATCACTCTATAGTCTGCGTAGCATAGAAGGGGGCGTGTTGCTACAACAGAAGGACTCTTCCTGCATTACAGCATCGGATTTGCGGGTCGTTGGACAGCTGGGACTCGATGACAAACAAATCTCTGATTTGATCTTTGCCGCGCGCATCGTAAAGCAAGTAAAATCAAATGCCATCGTCTGTGTAAAGGCACAACAAACAGTCGGTATTGGTGGTGGGCAGATGAGCAGAATAGATGCACTGAAAATAGCTACCAGCAAAGCGCAACAAGCAAAGCTATCGCTTCATCGCGCAGTGTTGGCATCAGATGCTTTCTTCCCGTTTGCAGACAGTATTGAGTACGCAGCAAAACTAGGAATAGGTGCCATCGTACAGCCCGGCGGCTCTGTAAAAGACGCTGAGGTAATCGCTACTGCTAATCGACTTGGCGTCGCTATGGTATTTACCGGAATACGCAATTTCAAGCATTAATTAAAAAAACGCCGTTCATGGTTGGCCAGTTGGCCAGTTGAAAAACCTTAGCAGTAAAAGTTATAGGCTAAAAAAAATTAGCCTTTCATAGCTTCAAAGAACTCGGAGTTGACTTTGGTGTTTTTCAATCTTGTAAGTATAAACTCTATCGCTTCCGCATCGTCCATAGGGTCTAAAAACTTTCTCAACACCCACATCTTCTTCAGTTCGTCCGGCTCAGTCAATAACTCTTCTCGCCTGGTACCCGAACGTTTTACATTGATTGCCGGATATATACGCTTCTCGGCAATCCGACGATCCAGATGTATTTCCATATTACCAGTGCCTTTGAATTCTTCATAGATAACCTCGTCCATTTTAGAACCGGTATCTATCAGTGCGGTTGCCAGTATCGTCAAGCTGCCACCCTCTTCGGTATTTCTGGCTGCACCGAAAAATCGCTTGGGACGAGTGAGTGCGTTGGCATCAACACCACCGGTTAACACTCGACCTGAGACCGGCATCACCGTGTTGTAAGCGCGTGCCAAGCGGGTAATAGAATCCAGTAATATAACTATGTCTTTTTTATGTTCAACCAACCGTTTGGCTTTTTCTATAACCATGTCTGCTACTTGCACATGGCGTGTTGCTGGCTCGTCAAAAGTACTGGAGATAACCTCGCCTCTGACCATGCGCTGCATCTCAGTGACTTCCTCTGGACGCTCATCTATTAGTAACACAATTAAATAACATTCTGGGCAATTTGCGGTAATGCTTTGAGCGATATTTTGCAACATGATGGTTTTCCCGGCTTTGGGCGGAGAAACTAATAGGCCGCGCTGTCCTTTTCCTATCGGGGCGACTAAATCTATAATACGGGCGGTGATGTCCTCGGAACTACCGCTGCCACACTCAAGGCGTAGCCGTTGTTCGGCGTGCAGAGGCGTTAGGCTTTCAAATAGAACTTTATCTCGTGCCTGTTGTAAGGACGCATAATTGATGGTGTCGATTTTCAGTAACGCAAAATAACGCTCGTTGTCTTTCGGTGGGCGAATTTTTCCGGCTATCGTATCGCCAGTGCGTAGATCAAATCGCTTAATCTGATTGGGCGAAACATAAATATCGTCGGGGCCATGCTGATAAGACTCATCCGCTGAGCGTAGAAAACCAAACCCATTTTCTAATATCTCCAATACACCCTCGCCGGTAATATCTTCACGATTTCTAGATCTGGTCTTCAGTATAGAAAAAATAATGTCTTGGCGTCGTGAACTTCTAGTGCTTGTGATGCCGATGGATTCGGCAAGATCAACTAATTCAGGTACTGGTGTTTTTTTTAATTCTGTAAGGTTCATATCAGTTATTTTCTGGGAATTATCTCAATAATTAAGGGGGTGGAAACGGAGTCGGGTAGGCTTCTATCCAGCGATAAAGCCGCAACTCATAGAGAAGCATTTATCAAAAGGTTCATTCTATCATGGTTTTGGAACAAAATTGTAACTTTTAATGGCTCGTTATATAGTGCGATATACATTGCGCTCGACTGTTATTGAGTGTATTAACTTGCGGCATACTCTACAAGATCTTATTTACCTATGCAGAAGCGAGAGAAGATATCGCTCAATAATTCTTCATTACCATAGGTGCCAGTAATATCTGCCAGTGCTTGTTGTGCGAGGCGAAAATTTTCTGCAACGAGTTCAAGCTGTTGCGTTGATTGGCATCGAGGGTGCTTAGTAATTTCCGACAGTAGCTGCGCCACCGTATGTAGCGCTTCAATATGACGGCGATTGGCAAATACAACACTGCGCTCGGAATCTAAAAAGTTGCCATGCGTTATGCGCGCTTTAATCTGCTGCTTTAGTAAATCAATACCGGCACCCGTTTTCGCGGATATTTGTACATCAAAAGCGGCGTTCTCAGTAGGTGCCTTAAGCAAATCTATCTTGTTGGCGACGATAAGTGTCGGTTTAGCTTTGCATTGAGACAGCAGTGCGCGCGCGGTAGCGCATATCCCGTCTCGTGCGTCGACCAATAATAACAGCAAGTCTGATGCTTGCACGGCATTTCGAGTCCGTCGCATACCTTCTTGCTCTATAACATCATTGGTTTCTCTGAGCCCAGCAGTATCTGATATTGTTAGTGGGATACCGTCCACCGCTATGTTACTGTTGACAATATCTCTGGTCGTCCCTGGTTGTGCGTTGACGATAGCTTCAGCACGATTTGTTAAGCGATTCAATAAGCTCGATTTGCCTACATTCACCCGCCCTACAATCACAACTTTTATGCCTTCGTATAAATACAAACTGTGTTGTGCTTTTTTTTTCAATTGTTCAATATCGTGGATTAGGTCTGTTAAATTTTTCTCAAACTCTGGGAGGCTCAAAATATCTATGTCCTCATCAGAGAAGTCTAGCTCCGCTTCAATCCGTACACGAAATGTTTTAATACGCTCCGCTATCTGGCTAAACAGGTGAGACATTTCTCCTTGCAAGGCACGCTGTGCGCCACGGGCGGCTTCACGACTGGAGCTATTGATTAAATCCGCAATGGCTTCTAATTGCACCAAATCATACTTATGGTTTAGAAAAGCGCGCTGGCTAAACTCACCCGGCTGGGCAAGACGCGCACCTAGCTGCAATACTCGCTCCAGTATTAAATCCAATACGATAGGACTACCGTGCGCTTGTAATTCCAAGACATCTTCACCAGTAAAACTGGCCGGTGCTTTATATAAAATGGCAATTCCCTCATCTATTACTTGGTTGTGCTCATCAACAAAGCGACTATAGTGTGCTGTGCGCGTTTGTAGTATCGTTTTGGTTATTTTTGTAGCGATTTCAGAGGCTGCAACACCGCTAATTCTAACAACGCCGATGCCGGCTTTACCAGTGGCACTGGCAATCGCGGCGATGGTATCGCCGTCTTTGAGATTCATGATTGTTCTATGCGTTTATTGATTACATATTGCTGGGCTATTGATAAAATATTGTTAACCAACCAATACAGCACCAAACCCGACGGGAAAAAAGCAAAAAATACGGTAAATACAATTGGCAACACCATCATCACTTTGGCTTGTATGGGGTCAGGTGGGGTCGGGTTCAACTTGGTTTGCACCAGCATCGTTGCGCCCATCAATAGTGGTAAAACATAATATGGGTCCCGTGTTGATAGATCGTTTAGCCAAAACATAAAGGGTGCTTGTCTCAGTTCTACACTCTCTAACAATACCCAATAAAGAGCTATAAAAACAGGTATTTGTACTAAAATTGGCAAGCAGCCACCCATCGGATTGATTTTTTCTTTCTTATAGAATTCCATCATCTCCTTTTGCATGCGCTCTTTGTCGTTGATAAATCGTTCTCTCAGTGCCATGAGACTGGGTTGTAATTTTCGCATCCTTGCCATCGATTTATAGCTTATCTCCGACAACTTGTAGAAAATCAGCTTTATCAATAAAGTCAGTAACACAATCGCCCATCCCCAATTGCCTATCAAGTCATGGATTAAATCCAATAGCCAAAATAAAGGCTTGGATAGAATTGAAAAAATGCCATAGTCGGTTGTTAACTCAAGCCCTTCTTGTATTTCCTCGAGTTGATTCTGCAGCTTAGGACCTACATACAGCTGTGTGATAAACCGCCCCTGTTGTTTTGGTTCGACGACTATTGGTTCAGAACGCATGCCTATGATATATTCCGGGCGCACGCCGCCTTGCGCTACTCGCGTGTAAAAATCGTTGCTCTGTTCGGCACTTGGCAGTAGTGCTGATAGAAAATAATGTTGCAACATCGCTACCCAACCACCGACTATGCGAGTGTTTAATTGTTGTTCGGCAATCTCGTCAAATGGTAATTTATTATATTTATCGTTGTAATAAGCAGCACCAGTGAAAGTATATAACAGGCGAAAGTCGTCTTCATCTATATGGCCGCGTCTTAATTGACGATATTGTCTACCGACCCACACATCGTCGCTGTTATTTCTCACCAGATGCTCAATGCTCAACAAATAACTTGCGCGTTTGAAGGTATATATTTTGTCTACTTCTATGCCGTCACCACTATCCCAATACAACACCGTTCGCAATGTGTCATCGTTATCGCCGAGCATTGCTTGGGGTTGTCTTATTTGATATTCCTCATGGTGCGAAGGTGCTCTGCTTCTTAGGGTATCTTTGCTGATACCGGCGATCTGATCGTGCAACAGTCCGGATTGTACGATATAAAAATCACCCCCTTCACCGTTGTTTAACAATCTAAAAGGAATATTTGGTTCATTTATGCTCAGTGGTTGTTTTAACAAATCGGCTCGGATGATATCACCGCCGCGCGTGCTGATATCAAGCTCCAATACATCAGTGGTCACCTGTACGCGACGGCTTAATACATTTTGCTCCGCATTTTGTATCACGGTATTCGCCTTAGTTGGATCGTATGCGACTGCCTCAGGCAAATCATCTTGGCGTGTATAGGTGTCAGTCTCAGGAGAGGTAGCTTGCTGGTATGGCTGGGTCGGTGGTGTTGATATGGCATAGTTCTCGGATTGCCAAACCTGCCACCTTTCCCATAGCAGAAAAAGCACTAATGCTAGCGACAAATATAATATCAGGCGCGAATTCTCCATTTCTGTTTAATTCAGGTATATACCGCTAGATGAGTGGCTTGGTGTTGCCAAAAACGATTAAGACTTCTGCAAAACAATGAAGCATCGTTTAGGTTCTGTGTGCCTTTGTATATAATCATATAGTCTTTGCTGGGTAATGCTAAGCAGTGTTTGCGAAATGTCTCACGAATAATTCTTTTGATGCGATTGCGCACCACGGCATGTTTGACCGTTCTTTTAGAAACGGCAACTCCTAGACGTGCGTGGCCTTGCCAGTTATCCAAGTAGCGTATTAAAAATCCGCGCCCCTTGAATACTTCTGCCTGTTTAGCTAGTCTAACAAAATCTGATGCTTTACGCAGGCGAAATGTCTTCTTTAGATTTTCACCGTTGTGCTTCGGGTTGTTGCCAGCCAAGATGAGCTTATCAGCATCAAATGTCAAGGGCAGAGCACAGCACGGCCGCGTTTCCGCCGTGCATTTATCACTGCACGCCCAGCGTGTGTTTTCATACGCGCACGAAAACCATGTGTTCGTTTGCGTTTGAGATTACTGGGTTGAAATGTTCGCTTCATTACTTTACATCCAAAATCCTTGATTTAGGTTGCTTAATGTAACACTTTCAGGGCTTTTTTTCAAATAATTATAGGATTTTGTAAGCAGGTAAATGTGGGAAAGCTGATGTGCTCAGTAGCAGTACTTTATTGTAGGCGGTTATTAAGTCATTACAGGAAATATCAAACTGACCTTCCCCCTTTTTTAGGTCCATTTTCAAACGGTGAGGCAAACTCTCTAACGAAGAGGATAAGATACGCAACAATGCATTGGTGCTGGTACGCAAGCATTCTTTCAACTTCGGATCTACATTTACCACGAAAAGTTATCCGAACATCACGGTTATCTGTCTGCTCGATTGTTTGGTGTTGAGAGCTTGCGGAGTTAGATAATTGAAGGGATGTGAAACCCTCAAATTACTCAGGTTTTTTTATATAATCTATTACCGCTTGCCGCATATAAGTTTCGCTTTGTTGGTAGGTCATCAGAGTCGGCATGGATTGAATGTGTTCCTTAACCTGTTTTATTAATTCGCTAGGTATTTCTTTAGCTTTTTCACCTATGCTTTTTTTATAGCAGTCTAAATACCACTTACGTAGAGGGTGACCAGTGATTCGCCCGGCTATATAGTGGTTGCTGGCTTGTATCAGTTTTTCTTTAGAATCAATCTCGCCCGAATGTAGCTGTTGTTTTAAGATTTTGGGTAAGTCAGGTATTCCCAATTCTTCGGCGGTCTGAGGCTGTAGTTGCGCAGACTTTTCCTCTGTTGCCGGCTGAAGCTGCTCGTTGGTCTGAGGCTGTAGTTGCGCAGACTTTTCCTCAGATGCCGGTTGAAGCTGCTCAGCGCCCAGCAACGGTCTTCCTCGGTTGGATCTGCTCACCGGTTGAGTCCGTTCGGCGCTCCCCGCTGGTCGTCGTTTCTCAGAGGTCGCCGCTGGTCGTCGTTTCTCGGTGGTTGCCGCTGGTCGTTGTTTCCAGGCAGTCGTCGCCGGTTGAAGCTGTTCGTCGGTCGTCGCCGGTCGTCGTTGCTCGGCGGTAGGTGTCGATCGAAGTTGCTCAGTGGCTATTTGCATTTTTTTCAGAAGGGCAGCTTGCTCAAGAATGGCGGTTCGATTGAGAAGGGTAGCTTGCTCAGTTTGTTCTTTAACTGTTTCTTGATAAAGTGCTTTTTGTTCGTTTAGTTTCCCTATGATTTGATCTGCAGTTTTTTTGACTACCTGGTCCCTAATCGACGCTGCCTGATCTTCGCTTAGGTTGTCTCCTTGCCAGTAGCCTTCTTTGATAATCGCATCCCTAATACGCAAGCTCAGTCTATCTATGTCCGCAGCAGGTAGCGCAAAACCTTTATGTAGTTCAGAGTGTTTTGATATTTCCTGCTCTAGACTGACCTTACAGTCTTCCAAGTTAGATTGAACCATCGCTGTCTTTAAGGTACGAGATCGAGCATAAGTTTTAGTTAGACTGTGCGTAATAGATGCTGCAGTATCATCGCCAATCAATCCTTCTTGCTGGTAAATTTCATTTACTATCGCATCTTTAATATGGGTACTTAGTTTTTCAAGCTCATCCTGACTCGGCTGATAATCCCCATAATACTCCGCATGTTTAGATATTTCATGCATCAATTCATCCCGACAATACTCTACACTAGAATACTTCTTAGCTATTTCTAACGCTGACTCAATACTGTCAAGGCGTGCTAAAACCTGTTTTACCTGACGGGCAGCTAAAGGTTTGCCGAGAGTGCCTAACTGATAAAGCCTGCCGAGGTTTTCGTTATTGATGCTGTAGTTTGGATCATCTTTTTGAAAAATTTCATTGTGTTTGCTTACAACCTCAGAGGTAAAAGAGTCGACCGCAGCCTTATACTCCTGATTAACTTTACTAGGATTGTATTTAGACTTTACCCAAGTTACGATGCGAGATAAAAAGCTACCTCCGCGGGTATCTAGAAGTTTGGTCTTCTGGTTAAAAAAAACATTGCCTGTTTTATGGCTAATGCTAGAAAATTCATCCATTGTAGGCAACTTCACATGCTCTCTACTTTATGGACTATATACCTTGCGTTTAGGCTTTGACAAAACCAGAACCACCGCGATAGATGTCCATCATGTCTGCTCCCAACATCTTTTCGAGCCCCGGCACTCCTTTTAATTTATATCCTTTTAGCCCAGTCGACATTTGTTGCATCTCATGGTTACCAGTGTTCAATGCGAAATTAGAGCGCAGACTTCTGGATTCATCAGTGGGTTCTGTTTCTGGTTCAGGAATCTGTCCAGTTGCGTTGCCGACTGCTGCGAGGTATTTTACCTCGGCATCCAACTGCCCAGTACGATCCTTTCCACTTTTGCAATTATACAGCGTGGTCTCTCCCATCAGATGACTAATCAAGGCTAACCGCGAAACCATTTTATAAGGTTCCACGCCACCCCTTCTAAAGGACTGACTATTCCATATCGCCTTTGCTTGGGTAGCTGCTTGGCGCAGCAAACTAGCTTTTTGGCGCACCGCTGGATCATCGCTAGCATCCATCTGATTTATTTTGTTCGCAACCTCACCACCAGGCTCTCGACTTCTGGGGTCGCCTAGCAAATCATTTAACTGTGGATTATTCTTGCTCGCCGCCAATTCCCAGCCCATTAATCTACCCCAAAACGGTGTTCTTGGCCCGAATACATGCCATTTGGTTGCAACCGCACCTAAGTTGACACCGAAATTAAAGGTGCGCACTTTAGGTCTCACAACAACTTCATGCTCATCACCATCTTGGTCTTTCAGCTTAATCACTATTGGTTGTTTGGCTTTTGCTAGGCCTTGTAAGCTGTCTGTCTGGTGCGCTAACATTACTTTTTCATTCTTTCTTTTGTTTACAAAACTTGTGAGGTGGTCGGGTGTCACTAAGGAAACTGAGTTTAACGAGACTGCAACTTCTTCTCCTCTTAATCCCGCTTGCAGTTTAGCGGGATCCGAGGCCACCGCAGCTTTGAGTAAATCAGTTGCCATCATTTTGCTTGCTTCGGTGCGTAGCTTGCCGGCTAAATCGGCAATCTTAGACTTGCCAGCCTTCGCTTGTTGTGCAATGGTTTGCGAATACTGCCAAGGGTCTTCACCTTCAGGTATCTCAATGGCACCAGTGTCCACTAACAGATCTTTAACCATCGTCGCAACTTGCTCAGTCGGTAACCGACTAAGGTTTTTCGCTTTGATATTGAACGGGTCTAAGATACCGTGGCGGATACCCGAAAATAGAACCTCACCGTTTTCGTCGGTCATCTGCGAGTGGGCCATATTAGGTGCATGTTTATACTGCAGGCGATCCATGCTAGTAATGCCGTTACCTGAGTAACCTTTATCAAAATGATTGGCTGCAATATGCCCTCCTGGTGTAATTGTGCTTTGCCCAGTGTGTTCTTTCCCACCAACCTTAAATGTTAGTGTTTTGTTAATCTGTGGCCATTCTCTATTATTGACCTCACTGATGATTCCTTGTTTGCATAAAAATGACAATTTTGGCATGTCTGCTTTTTGAACACCGGCAGCTTTGAACTGATGCGCAAGAAATAACTGAATCATATTATTTTGAGAGATTTTGGGATGCATCAACGGTATAGGTCCTGGGTTTTGTGGCCCGGAAAAATCGCTGAATTGATCCCACCGTCTTTGTAGCGGTGCTAAAACACTGTTTTTGTATTTTGGCTTTTTCTCATCTTCAACTAAACTGAAATCCTCAGTCAAGAGATCCAACGACAATGAGTCCTCCTCTGGGTTGTACTCTCCTTTATTAAATTTTGCAAATTGCTCAAGCTTCGCACAATGTTGCTCAAGTGCTTCTTTAATCCGAGTGTGCCGGGCTGCCGACATACTCGTTTGCCCAGCCATTTTTTCAAAGGCTCTCAAGCAACCTCTGGCTTGCATTAAATGGTAATCTATGCGTTCCCCCCTGCTAACGGGCTCTTGCTCTGGCAGGAGATCCGAGTATAAGCTCGTCAGTTCGGCTAAATCCATCTGCCGTTCGGCAAAACGCATTGCAAAGGCTCCGGTCAGTGCTTTCTCTTCCGGTGATAAAGCTCCCTTACCAATCAGATGTGATAAATGCGCTTGAACTACTGATAAATTATTTTTGTGGGACTTAAATAGTCCATTGAGTTCGTTTAGATCTTGAGATGATGCTTTATTTCTATCTACTTTATCAGCTAAATCAGTCATTCGTTTAATATTTTTGTCCAACACTTGATTATAATTAGCAAGCGTTGAGAGTGTATCGTGGCTTTGATCCGAGATTCTATTCTCTTGATAACTGATGTCTATATAATTTTTCAAATGGGTTACAGATGTAGAAAAGCGCGCTAGCTCATTCGTTTTTTGATCTATACTTTCCTGGCTGTGTAGCGTAGTGTCTCTATAATCTGTTCCCAGTCTGGGATCAGTCATGAAATGTTGTCGTACCTCTGCGCTTCCCGGTTGTCTTATGTGAATCGTTGCGATCGCCCTAGGGGGAGACATAGACTGCCCTCCAGTCTGGTGTTGCTCAATATTCCCTGCAGGGGATGAACTATTAGAGACCAACCTTGCGCCGAAATTTCCTGTGGCCGATTCTGTTGGCAACGGTTGTGCTTGTGTTACTGTAGAGGTTGTGGATGGTGCTGATATAGGCATAATGTCCTCCTCGTGTATTTAGTTGGTTTTTACTTCATACTATTTTATGATAAAAGTGGATGTAATTGCAAAATAATTTTATGCGTGCTAAGAGGCTATAGCGTGCTCAGGAAAGCCTTAGAAAATATAGAGACTAGCAGCCTTCTAGCTGTGATTTTGCGTTTGTTTACCTACCTATGTGATAGTCAGTATTGATGCAATTCTGGCTACTAACACCGAAAACACCTCTAAAACTATAGCGTTCAGGGGAATATTCTGATAATAGACATCTTAAATTAGTGCTTTTTTATGCTTGTGCTCTGGAATTGCCAGTTGTCATTTTCAGCAGCGTTCTGTCTTTTTTTATGAAATGATGGTACAGGGCAGCTGAAGCGTGCCCCAATATTAAAAGCCATACCAGCCATTTCCCCAGTATCTCTTTATGAATAAAGTCCACAGGTTCCTCGAACTCCGTGAATGTTATTCCCAAACCGTTAATAACTAGAAAATCAAATAACTGGGTACTTTCAAATTTTGGTATGTCAAACATGAGGAAAAATTCTGTATCAACTCCAGTACCTATATAACCTGTCACAGGCATGATTATCATTATGGCATACAAACTATAATGACCTGCATGTGCCGCCATATGTTGCAGTTTTGTACCTTTTTCTAAATCCGGTGCACGGTTGGTAATACGCCAGATAATCCGCAGTACTACAATAACGGCTATGGTAACCCCAATAGACAAGTGCATCTGCAGGGCAATCCAATTTTCACTGGTTTTCTCTTCTGTAAACCAGTGCCGATAATAAACACTGATATAAGATCCCAGAAATAACAGCGCTGTTAACCAATGAAACCACTTTGCTATTACACCATAATCGCTGGCAGTATTTTTGACTCTCATAACTATTTCCTCATAGGGTTGATAAGTACTTTTATGTATTGTTTATGTGTTGAGGATCCGATTTCAGCATCAGTTCAATTTGGGTCATAAGTGTTTGCTGGCTGAGTTCACCAGCTTTAACATAGCGGATGATGCCTTGTTTGTCTAATAGCACGCTATACGGCAGGCCGCCGGAGCGGTTGCCAAAGGCCGATGCTACTTTTAATGCGTCATCAAAGCCTATTAGCTGGGGGTATTGCACGGCGGGGATAGACTCTAAAAAATCAACAACCTTGTCTTTTTCGTCTATCGCAATGCCGATGACTTCAAAGCCGTGGCTACTATAAAATTCTCGCACTTCGTTAAATACCGGAATTTCTCTGCGACACGGTGGGCACCACGCAGCCCAAAAGTTTATTAGTACCATGCGACCGTCCCAGATAGAAATTGATGTGCTGTTGTCGTTCAAATCATATAAACTGAAGTCTGGGCGCAGGGTTCCTATTAGTGGGTGAGCAATTTCGGCTGCCGAGTTTTTAGACGAAAGACCGTGTTGTATATAGAATGCGGTAAAAGCACCTATCGCAGCAGATAGCACTGCGGTGATAACAATTAAACGATTGCGTATGCTCATCGCATACTCAACGACTCATCTGGTGTGCAAGGCTATTGTCCAATTCAAGCACTCTGGCTAAATGTTCGTTAAAGGCTGTCGCACCGATGAATCCGACCAGCCGTTTATGCGGTATTTCTTCGCCTTCGGAGTTAAAAAACAAAATAGCTGGCGGCCCGAATAAGCCGTATCGTTTGAGTAATGCTTCGCTATTGGCATCGGGTGTCGTCACATCGGCTTCAAAAACTGAAAAATATTTCATTGACTGTTGCACTTCAGCGTCGACAAAGGTAAATGCCTCAAGTTCTTTACAACTAACGCACCAGTCGGCATAGAAAATCAACACCGCAGGTTTGTCGGCTGCATCCGCTTGGCTGATCGCTTGGTCTATTTCTGTCAACGAGGTATAGCGAGTAAATAGATGTCCTGTATCGTGCGTTTTTCCAGCGTCTGCTACTATCACCCAAGGTGTCAGCCACAGGCTACTTTTGCCGACGATTGCGTTGACCGACCACAGGCTACCGTAGAGAGTCGCAGCGACGGCGATGGCAATGGTAGCGAGGCGCACGGTAGAAGTCTTGACGGTCAAGCGCATCAAATAAATTGCAAAAGACACTAGTAGAACGCCTGCTAGCAACATCGTCGCATAGCCGGTTGCGATACGATCTAAAATCCATATTGCGAAACCCAACATGATGAAGCCGAATATGCTTTTGAATATATCCATACTCGGCCCGGGTTTGGGCATGAACTTGGCTAGCGAAGTGCCGACTAATAACAGTGGTGCCCCCATACCTAAGCCCAAAAATAGTAGGGCAACGCCGCCAGTTGCCACATCGCCGCTTTGGGCGACGAACAATAATGCACCAATAAGCGGTGGAGTAACGCACGGACTGACTATCAAAGAGGACAACATCCCCATGGATACGGCACCATACAAGCTACCTTTTCGTTGGTTGCCAACCTGACTCAATCGCGTTTGTAGAGATGTCGGCAGGCGTAGTTCGTAGGCTCCGAACATCGCCAGTGCAAGCAGCACGAAAACCGCTGCAAACGGCACCAATACCGCAGGTCTTTGAAATAATGCTTGGATGTTTTGACCGTACATTGCCACCAAGATGCCGGCAATGCTGAAAGTAATAGCCATAGACAGCACATAAGCAAATGATAAGGTGAATGCTTGGCGTGGCGACGAACCTTGTTTTGCCATCGTGATGACCATAGATAATATTGGCACCATAGGCAACACACAAGGGGTGAAAGCCAGTAGTAGTCCCATGCCGAAGAAAGCCGCTGCTGCTAGCCACAGTTGGGCGCTGTGTAGATAGTTGGTGATAGATTGTTGCTCAGATTGTGGCGGGTCGCCACCGCTCATTGGAGCGCTACCGACTAAGGTTGCATCGGCGAGTTGGAATTGCTTGGTTTGTACGGGGTAGCATAATCCGGCTTCAGCACAGCCTTGATATGACAAGGTTACCGCACCGTTTTCAGTCATGAACGGTACCGACAACACACTACGATAGATCTCAGTTGTGCCGAAAAAGGGATCTTCAATTATTTCACCATCCGGCATCTGATATTGACTGGATTGACCACTGCCTTGTTCAGTAATTTGAGTCTTGTCTTTATATAAATAGTATTCTGGTGCGATGCGCCACTGGGCGACATAACGGTTGGCAGAGATCTGCTCTACACTGAGCACAAATGCCTCGTCGGGCGGTAAGAACTCGTCTTGTTGCTGTTGGACGATGATGTTGTTTAATGCCGATTGGGCGACGATACTGCCGGCCAGCAATAACAGGCATAGTGCGAATAGGCTTTTGATGTAGCTACTCATTGCTCGCATACCCAATTTGCGTAGGCTTCGCTTGCATCATCAATTTGTAGCACAACGATCTCCGGCACTTCGTAAGTGTGCAGTTGCATCAACCGCGCCTTGAGTGCTGCCACTTTGCCACGCGGTGTTTTGGCACATAACAAATACTCTTTGTCGTTGACAATGCGTCCTTGCCACCAGTAGACTGAGGTGAGTGGTCCGATTATATGTAGACAAGCACAGAGCTTCTCCTCAACGAGGGTGTTGGCGATTTGCACGGCCTGCTCGTATTTGTCTATACTACTTTGTACTAAAGAAATCATTCTATCCATTTTTATTCCTAGCTAATTACTCCATGTTATTATATTCTAATCCTATGCGTATACCACTTGGAATTATTTTGATCGGCCTGCCGCTACTTGAGATTTATCTGTTTATCGTGATCGGCGGTGAAATTGGTGCATTGTCGGTAATTGCGTTGATCTTCATTAGCGCATTGATAGGCATTGCCGTGCTACAAAATCACGGATTCACAATTATGCGGCAATTTAGAAAAACGCTAGCCCAAGGCGATCCGCTAGAGCTGGCATTGGCAGAAAGCTTTTTGTTATTAGTGGCTGGTGTGCTGTTGCTAGCTCCTGGTTTTTTCACCGATACAATCGGACTTTTATGTCTGCTACCGTTCTCTCGTCGCTTATTCATTATTAGGTATCTATTGCCTTATCTAAATGTACGACGGCGTGCGCGTGGTAGCACTAGGACCTCGGGGCGCATTATTGATATGGGAAAAGACCAAGACGATTGGAAGTAATGAGATAGTGCATACTATTTAGTGACCGTTGTTGCTGGTGTTGATACCAAAGCAACTTTTTTTAATTTTTTTTGTTGAAATCTCGTATAGCGTCTCTATATTTATGGTCAATCAGGTATAAATTGATATACCTTCTACTAAAATTATTAAGTTAAATACTAAAAACAGGAGTTTAAAGATGAATATTAGACCCTTACACGACCGTGTCGTAGTTAAGCGCACGGAGGAAGAAAAGCTGAGTCCCGGCGGTATTGTAATTCCTGACAGTGCTACCGAAAAACCAATGAGAGGCGAAGTTATGGCGGTTGGCAATGGTAAATTGCTTGACGACGGCAAATTGCGTCCTTTGGATGTTAAAAAAGGCGATAAGATTTTGTTCGGTAAATATTCTGGTACCGAAATCAAACTGGACGGAGAGGATATAGTTGTCATGCGTGAAGACGATGTGCTGGCTATACTTGAGTCTTAAATTAGAAATTAAAAAGAGAGGAAAAAAACATGAGTGCTAAAGAAATTCGTTTCGCAGACCCATGCCGCCAGGCGATGGTGGAAGGTGTCAATATCCTAGCAGACGCAGTTAAAGTAACCTTGGGACCGAAAGGCAAGAATGTAGTTTTAGAGAAGTCCTTCGGCGCACCTACGGTGACCAAAGACGGTGTTTCAGTCGCTAAGGAGATAGAACTAGAAGATAAGTTCCAGAATATGGGTGCCCAGATGGTCAAGGAAGTCGCCTCGCAAACCTCCGATGTGGCGGGTGATGGCACGACGACCGCTACGGTGTTAGCACAGGGCATTATCCGCGAAGGCATGAAAGCAGTTGCCGCTGGTATGAATCCTATGGATTTGAAGCGCGGCATAGAAAAGGCGATGAGTGCTGCAGTGGAAGTCCTGAAGACATTATCTAAGCCGTGCGCTGACCGCAAGGCGATTTCGCAAGTGGGTAGTATCTCGGCTAATTCCGATACTGCGATAGGAGAGATCATTGCCGATGCGATGGATAAAGTTGGTAAGGAAGGCGTTATTACGGTTGAGGAAGGCAATGTGCTTGAAAACGAACTGGAAGTCGTTGAAGGTATGCAGTTTGACAGAGGCTATTTGTCTCCGTACTTTATTAACAACCAAGATAATATGAGTTCCGAGTTGGAAGACCCTTTTATCTTGTTGCACGATAAGAAAATATCCAATATCCGTGATTTACTACCATTGCTGGAAGGCGTCGCTAAATCTAGCCGCCCGCTGGTAGTGATTGCCGAAGATGTTGAAGGCGAAGCCTTGGCAACTTTAGTGGTCAACACGATACGCGGTATTGTCAAAGTGGTTGCGGTTAAAGCGCCTGGCTTTGGTGACCGTCGCAAGGCGATGTTGGAAGATATTGCCGTATTGACCGGCGGCACGGTAATCTCCGAAGAGGTCGGCTTGTCGTTGGAGAAATGCACGCTGAATGAGCTGGGTCAAGCAAAGCGGGTTGCCGTCTCCAAAGAAAACACGACTATCGTTGATGGTGCCGGTGACAAAAAGCAGATCCAAGGTCGCATTGAACAAATCCGTGCACAAATAGAAGAATCAACATCTGATTATGATAAGGAGAAATTGCAAGAGCGTATGGCGAAGCTCGCCGGCGGTGTTGCAGTCATAAAAGTGGGTGCTGGAAGCGAAGTAGAAATGAAAGAGAAAAAAGCACGCGTTGAAGATGCATTACATGCAACCCGAGCTGCAGTTGAAGAAGGTGTTGTGCCGGGTGGTGGCACCGCACTGATCAGAGCTGTCGAAGGTATCGCAACACTGAAAGCTGATAATCCCGATCAAAATATGGGGATTTCTCTGTTACTCAGGGCGATGGAAGATCCTTTTCGCCAGATTGTTTCTAATGCCGGTGGTGAAGCATCTGTGGTGCTGAGCAAAGTGAAAGGCAAGGAGGAAGCATACGGTTATGATGCGGCGACAAGTGAATTTGGAGATATGATGGAAATGGGCATCATAGACCCTACTAAAGTGACGCGTACCGCATTGCAGCATGCTTGCTCAGTTGCTTCGTTGATGATTACTACGGATGCGATGATTGCCGAGTTGCCCAAAGAGGAAAAGGCACCTATGATGCCACCCGGAGGCGGCGGTATGGATGGCATGATGTAGTATAAAAACTCATCTAGCTTATCAAGTAAGAGCCCCGCTCCGGCGGGGCTTTTTTGTTGGCTTTTTCGGGCAACCTTTTAGCTAGTTCAAAGACACACCTACAAAGTGGCAAGCTGCTCCCTAAAGCTCTAGGTGCAAGCTAGCGTTGCTTGTGCCGGCAGCGGGCAGTTTGTGCTACCGTCACAAACAGCTTATTATTCCGTATAATAATGTTAAATATTACAACTTATCTTTTAGGGCTAAACATCCCATTAACAAACATATTACAGACTCCTAATGAATAAAATTCCGATAGGTGACCGTCTAATTTTTGCATTGGACACTGCAACCGCAGATCAGGCGAGAACACTGGTTAAAAGCCTGGCAGATACGATTAATTTCTACAAACTGGGTTTAGAGTTACTCGCCTCGGGTGATTATTTCGTATTAGCGGAGGAGCTATTAGAGCAAGGCAAAAAAGTCTTTCTTGACCTAAAGCTATTTGATGTACCCCGTACGGTTGCTACAGCTGTTAAAGGATTACATCGCTTCGGTGATAGTTTTGTAACCATACACGGCAACGATGCTATGTTAAAAGCAGCGAACGACGAAAAGGGAGATTTGAAAATACTAGCAGTAACCGCGTTGACCAGCTTGGATCAAAGGGATATCGATACACTTGGTTTTAAGTGCGATGTTCAGCAACTGGTGCTTGCTCGTGCGCAGTGTGCCCTTGCTGTCGGTTGCGATGGTGTGGTTGCATCGGGTTTGGAGGCTTCATCAATCAAGCAAACCATGGGTTCTAAAATGCTTATCGTCACTCCCGGCATCCGCCCGATTGTGAATACTGATGACCAAAAGCGTACAGTTGATTTGAAAAGCGCTTTTAACAACGGAGCTGATTATATCGTTGTCGGTAGACCAATACGCGAAGCCTCATCACCACCCGATGCTGCCGCACAAATGCAAGCACAAATCAGCAAGATTTTTAATACATAAAAAATCGCATAAAAAAATCGTAGATCTGACCAAAATCCACCACCGAACTAGAGTGGCGAACCTGCAGTTGAAATTAATCGCACTACACGATGAAATTGGTATGCATTAAAGTTGGCCGCAATTGGGTTTCTAAATTATTGCCATAGACACGACCTCACTGTTGTGCCTAAAATAAAAATTTTGCAGACTAGTTAGTTTACCACTAACACTGGTAGTCGGGTTAGAGCTACCTGTTTCACTGAGAACTCAACCTCTAAAACTTTAGCTTACTCAGTTCTCTTTATTTGCATAACCAACCTGCACATTGTTCAGCTGTAGGGATAGTTCAATGCTTGCGGTATTTTTGCAGTACAATACTATTATGACTAAACCCAGTTACAGCCCTCCAAAATCCCCTCGCTTGTTCCTCATTGGTGTCGGCACGATATTGAGTTCCATGGTGCTCGGAGGTTTTTTATTGGGATATTGGGTGGATGGTTGGCTTGATACTAAACCCGTTTTTATGTTATTATTTGCCGGACTGGGATTCGTCGGTGGGACAATTCGGGTCTATAAATTATTGGTTAACTGAACATCAGCTGAATCTAAATCTCTACCTTCTTATAGCAATATCGTGGGACGTATTAATAAAGTATTAATATGGCAGTTTATTATGACACTTGCCATTGGTGCCATACTCTATGCATGGTTCGGAGTAGCACACGCGCAAGCGGCGCTGTTTGGTGGTTTGACTGCAGGGGTATTATCTCTACTGCTAAAGATAATGGTGGAGGTTTTTAATAGTCAATTGAGGGATAATAAAAAAGTCAATAAGAGTATATTGATGTTGCTGTTCATCCCCAGAATGTTAATAGTTATCTCTTTTTTCGCATATGGCATAGGCATATTGCATTTACAGCCGATACCAATGGTTGCATGCTTTGCGTTGGTGTATTCGGTTTATTGGCTGGATTGGAAATCTGCTAGGCAAGAACAAACGAGGCACGCATAATGGCAAAAGAGGGTGAATTAGGTACGGTCGAGTATATACAGCACCACCTGACTAATTTTTGTGTCGGTGATTGCGACCCGATAACCCACAAAAGTGCCGGTTTTCTTGCACTGCATGTTGATACTTTATTCTATAGCGTGTTGTTAGGCGCAATTATGATTTTCTTTGCCTGGCGTCTGGGCCGTAAGGTTAGCGTTGAGGCACCAAGCGGTTTTTTGAATGCCGTTGAAACACTGGTTGAGTTTGTTAACAAGCAGATCAGCGATGTGTTTTCAAAACCAGTGCCGCTGATAGGCCCCTTGGCATTGACGATTCTGGTTTGGGTGTTGTTAATGAATTCAATGGATTTAGTGCCGGTAGACTTACTACCTGAGATAGGCAAACTGGTTGGCGTCGAGTATATGAAAGTGGTGCCGACCACCGACCTTAACGCAACCTTTGCATTATCGTTGAGTGTCTTTGCATTAGTTATCTTTTATAATATCAAGGTTAAAGGGCTGATAGGTTATTTGAAAGTATTTTTATTCCATCCGTTTGGCAAGTTTGCCGTGCCGATTAATATCGTGATGACCTTGATAGAAGAAATAGCAAAGCCGTTGAGTTTAGCGTTGCGTTTGTTTGGCAACCTGTTCGCAGGGGAGTTGGTTTTTCTATTAATTGCTTTAATCGGTGGCACGCTAGCGGTCGGTTGGGCAGCACTATTTTGGTTCCCGCTGCAGATAGTTTTAGATCTCGGCTGGTTGATTTTTCATTTATTGGTGGTAACCTTGCAGGCTTTTATCTTTATGGTGCTGACTATCGTCTATTTGGGCATGGCGCACGAAGAAGAGGAGCAACATTAAAGATAGATAGAAAGCTGGCATGCAATACAAAGATTTTTACCTAAGGGTGGCGACTGATGCCTATGCAAAAGCACCGCCCGCAAGCGAAGACGAAACCCGACTAACTTAAGAGAAGTGGAGAAATAATCATGACACCTGATATGATTGCAATGATATATGCATACACCGCCGTCGGCGTCGGCGTAATACTGGCAGCAGCCGGATTAGGCTCGGCGATAGGCTGGGGGTTGATTTGTGCAAAAACCCTGGAAGGTATTGCCCGACAGCCGGAATTACGCCCGCAACTGATGACCAATATGTTCATTTTCGCAGGCTTGATGGAATCTTTTCCGTTTATTATTCTGGCGTTTGCAATGTGGTTCTTGTTTGCCAACCCGTTCATCGGGGCAATGCAAGCCGCACTTTAGATGGTATGCCTGTAGCGCATAAGTATATTGAGGCGAGGATCCTAAAGTGAATATTAACATCACGCTACTGGCGCAAGTTTTAGCATTCCTAATTTTTATATGGATGATAAGCCGCCTGCTGTGGAAACCAATGATAGACGCCCTGGAAGCGCGCCGCAAGCGCATAGCTGAGGGTTTGGCAGCCGCAGAGCAAGGCAAGCAAGACCTTGAACAAGCGAAACAAACCGTTGATGCTGAGCTTGCCAATAGCCGCACCCGCGCCGGTGAGATTATCGCACAAGCCGAGAGGCGGGCAACCGAAATCAAAGAGGAAGCCAAGCTGAAAGCGCGCGAAGAAGCTGACAACATACGCCGCTCAGCTGAGAGTGATATTGCCCGACGTACCCAAGAAGCTCGCGAGCAACTGCGTCACGAAGTCGCTCAACTCGCAGTGCTGGGAGCATCACAAGTGCTTGGTAAAGAAGTCGATGCCCAAGCACACAGCGCAGCTCTCGAAGAGCTTGCCGCCAAAATGCAGAGCGAATAAAGAGATGTCCGAACCCACCACTGTTGCCCGACCTTATGCTAAAGCCGCCTTTGAGTCTGCGACTGCACATAGCAATGTTGCCGCGTGGTCGGCTACTCTGTTAGCGCTGCAGACCTTGCTCGCCGATGACACTATGCGCCATACGGTCAGCCATCCACTCCTGCCGGCCAAGCGCATTGGTGGATTGATAATAGCCGCCCTAGAACATTCGGTGCCAGAAAATTTAGATGACCGCATGCGAAACTTTATACATCTGCTTGCTGAAAACCATCGCCTGCCGCTAATCCCGCACATTGCCACTTTGTTTGAGGAATATAGAGCGCAGAGTGAGCAGCGCATAGAAGCACAGGTTGTCAGTGCGATGGCGCTGAGTGACGAACAGCAAAAATCGCTTACTGAGGCACTGAGCCGCCGGTTGAATGCGCAAGTAGTATTGAACTGTAGCTTGGATAAGAGCTTGTTGGCCGGTGCGGTGATCCGTGCTGGCAGATTATCCATAGACGGTTCGCTTAAAGCGCAACTACAAAAGCTATCCACTGCGCTCGATGTATCTGCACCCTAGCGCAAGGGATATAGAAATTGATTTGACGATATTTAATAAGAGGATTTTGAAATGCAGCTAAACCCAACAGAGATTAGTACTTTAATCAAACAAAAGATAGAAGATTTTAATACTTCGCCGGAAATACGCAATGAAGGTATTGTCGTTAGTGTGACCGACGGTATCGTCCGTATACACGGACTGCAAGATGTTATGTACGGCGAGATGATTCAATTTGAAGGTGGGCTATTCGGCATGGCGTTGAATCTTGAGCGAGACTCAGTCGGCGCCGTCGTGCTGGGCGATTATTTAAGCCTTAGCGAAGGGCAAACTTGTGCCTGCACCGGTCGTATTTTGGAAGTGCCGGTAGGTCCGGCACTGGAAGGGCGCGTCGTTGACGCACTCGGTCAACCTATAGACGGCAAGGGTGCCATCGCCAGTGACCACACTGCACCAGTAGAACAAGTCGCCCCTGGCGTGATTACCCGACAATCGGTCTCGCAGCCTGTGCAAACTGGACTGAAAGCTATTGACTCTATGGTGCCAGTGGGACGAGGGCAACGCGAACTCATCATCGGCGACCGTCAAGTCGGCAAGACCGCAGTGGCGGTAGACACCATCATCAATCAAAAAGGCGGCGACCTTAAGTGTATCTATGTTGCCGTCGGACAAAAGCAATCGTCAATAGCTGCGGTGGTGCGCAAGCTGGAGGAACACGGCGCAATGGAACATACTGTAGTAGTCGCTGCCAGTGCTTCGGATCCAGCCGCGATGCAGTTTTTAGCACCGTTCTCAGGATGTGCGATGGGCGAATACTATCGCGACCGCGGCGAAGATGCATTGATTATCTACGACGACTTGACCAAGCAAGCCTGGGCTTATCGCCAAATATCTTTGCTGTTGCGTCGTCCGCCCGGGCGAGAAGCTTATCCGGGTGATGTCTTTTATCTGCACTCGCGTTTGTTGGAACGTGCCGCACGGGTGAACCCCGATTATGTCAAGCAAAAAACCGCTGGTGCAGTGACCGGCAAGACCGGTTCGCTGACCGCATTGCCGATTATTGAAACCCAAGCCGGCGATGTATCGGCATTCGTGCCGACTAATGTGATTTCAATCACCGACGGACAGATTTTCCTTGAGACCGATTTATTTAACTCAGGCTTTAGACCGGCGATGAACGCTGGTTTGTCAGTGTCTAGAGTCGGTGGCTCGGCACAAACCAAAATTATCAAAAAGCTAGGCGGCGGTGTTCGTTTGTCGCTAGCACAATACCGAGAGCTCGCAGCGTTCTCGCAATTTGCATCAGACTTGGACGAACAAACCAGAAAACAACTAGAGCGCGGCGAACGGGTGATGGAACTGATGAAGCAAGATCAATACTCACCGCTTTCGGTCGCCGAGATGGCAGTCTCGCTATTCGTTGCCGACCGCGGCTATCTGGACGACATCGAAGTTAAGAAAACTCGTGCCTTTGAAGCAGCAATCCACTCGCATATGCGCGCCGACCACGCCGACCTGATGACCCAAATGGCTGCCGGCGACTTCAACGACGACATAGAAGCTGCTTTGAAAAAAGCAGTTGAAGACTTCAAAGCAACCGGCTCTTGGTAAAACATATAAGCGCAAATTAGGGAACTTACATGGCAATTGGCAAAGAAATAAGAACAAAAATTAACAGCGTTAAAAACACGCAAAAAATCACTAAGGCTATGGAAATGGTCGCAGCTAGCAAAATGCGCCGCGCCCAAGATAAAATGGCAGCGAGTCGCCCCTATGCCGACCGCATGCGTTCGTTGCTGGGCCACATCGCTCAAGCACGCACCGAATACAAGCATCCTTTTCTGGTCACCCGCGACGAAGTAAAGAGCATCGGCTATATCATCGTGTCTACTGATCGCGGACTGTGTGGTGGTCTCAATGTTAATCTTTTCAAAGCTGCGCTGGCATCTATGAAAGAATGGAAAAGCAAAAATGTAGATATCAAGGTGACGACTATTGGCAGCAAGGGTGCGGGCTTTTTCAAACGATATACCAAGATTATTTCAAAGACTTCACATCTCGGCGACTCCCCCCAGCTAGCAAAACTGCTGGGCACGATGAAGGTCATATTTGATGCCTACCAAGATCAGGAAATAGACCGAGTGTTTTTGGTCGAGAACCGTTTTGTAAATACAATGACCCAATCACCACAGGTGTTGCAGCTGTTACCAGTGCCACCGCTAGATGATCAACAGTTAGGACTCGATTGGGATTATATTTATGAACCGGATTCACATAAGGTGCTTGATTTTATACTCAAGCGCTATATTGAATCACAAGTCTATCAAGCGGCAGTAGAGAATGTTGCCTGCGAGATGGCGGCGCGTATGGTTGCGATGAAAAGCGCATCCGAGAATGCCGGCTCGCTGATAGACGAACTGCAACTTGCATACAACAAAGCGCGCCAAGCGGCAATCACCCAGGAGCTTTCTGAGATTGTCGGGGGTGCCGCTGCAATTTAACTATAGATATAGGATCGGAGGAGAAAATGAGTTCTGGGCAAATTGTACAAGTCGTCGGTGCCGTAGTCGATGTGGAGTTCCCGCGCGAGCATATTCCGCAAATCTATGACGCACTGAATATTGAAGGCGAAAATAACATCACCTTAGAAGTGCAACAACAACTAGGCGACGGAGTGGTGCGCACCATTGCGCTGGGATCATCGGAAGGACTCAAACGAGGTTCTGATGTCGTCAACACTGGCGCACCAGTGTCGGTGCCAGTCGGCGAACCTACACTGGGTCGCATTATGGATGTATTGGGTCGGCCGATAGACGAAGCCGGACCAGTGGACGCCAAAAAAAGCATGCCGATACACCGCGATGCTCCCGCTTATGTCGATCAATCGCCCGGCGTAGAAATACTTGAGACCGGCATCAAAGTTATTGATCTGATTATGCCGATCGCCAAAGGCGGTAAAATCGGCTTGTTTGGTGGTGCTGGTGTCGGCAAGACTGTCACTCTGATGGAGCTGATACGCAACATTGCGATAGAACATAGCGGCTATTCGGTGTTTGCTGGTGTTGGCGAGCGCACCCGAGAAGGCAACGACTTCTACCACGAAATGAAAGAATCCAATGTGCTAGATAAAGTCGCACTAGTCTACGGGCAAATGAACGAACCGCCGGGTAACCGCCTGCGGGTGGCACTGACTGGTTTGACCATTGCCGAAGACTTCCGCGATGAAGGCCGCGATGTGCTGATGTTTATAGACAATATCTACCGCTACACACTAGCCGGCACTGAAGTCTCGGCACTGCTCGGACGCATGCCATCGGCCGTCGGCTACCAACCGACACTGGCAGCCGAGATGGGCTTGCTACAAGAACGCATCACCTCAACCAAAACCGGTTCCATCACATCGTTCCAAGCGGTCTATGTGCCTGCCGACGACCTCACCGACCCATCACCAGCAACCACCTTCGCCCACTTGGACGCAACACTGGTGCTGTCTCGTCAAGTTGCCGAACTTGGTATTTACCCAGCCGTAGACCCGCTAGACTCAACTAGCCGCCAGCTTGACCCGCTCATCATCGGACAAGAACACTACGACACTGCCCGTGCCGTGCAAAACACGCTGCAACGCTATAAGGAACTCAAAGACATCATTGCCATATTGGGTATGGATGAACTATCGGAAGACGACAAACTAACCGTATCGCGAGCGCGTAAGATACAACGATTCCTATCGCAGCCGTTCTTCGTTGCCGAAGTATTCACTGGCGCATCAGGCAAATATGTTGCCCTCAAAGACACGATACGCGGTTTCCAAGGCATTATGGAAGGTCAATACGACGATCTACCCGAACAAGCCTTCTATATGGTCGGCTCGATAGATGAGGCCACCGAAAAAGCCAAAACACTATAACTGAGTTGTAGCGAGGGAACCGACGAATGAGCACGATACGCACCTATATTGTTAGTGCCGAAGAGGAAATCTTCAGCGGCGAAGTCAATGCCATATTTGCCGAAGCCGAACTAGGCGAAGTCGGCATCTATCCGCAACATGCCCCCTTCCTCTCCACCCTTCGTCCCGGTGAAATCCGCGTCCGTATAGACGGACAAGACGACCGCCACTTCTATGTCTCCGGTGGCGTCATAGAAGTCCAGCCTCATATCGTCACTATCTTAACCGACACCGCTATGCGCGGCGAAGACCTAGAAGAAGCCAGAGCACTGGAAGCCAAGCAGCGCGCTGAGGAACTCCTCCAAACCCAACTCACCGACATAGAAACCGCCAAAACCATGACCGAACTCGCCGAAATCGCCGCCCAACTCCGCATGATAGAACGCCTGCGCAAACGCGGCCGATAAAGTATTTATTAGAGGGGGGAGAAATCCCTCTTTGCTGGTGGTGCTAAATCTTGTATTTTTTAAGATGAGTTATCCACTATGCCTATTACGGTGGATGAAGCCTTCTATATCTTTATCAACAGGCATGGCTGGATGGATTTTTTTATGGCATAAGGCACATAAGAGTTGTAGATTTTCCTCACGATTATTAGGTCTCTCTTTGTTTATATGGTGCATATGCAATCCCTCCATTTTTCCCGCCATATCAACTTTGCACTCAGAACAACGAGTGCCTCGTTTTTTGATAATACGCTTTCTAATTTCTGTGTTATCCGATGTATAGTTATTTAGAGGGGCATTTCCTTCAGTGTATTTTGGCTTGCGTTTAATGCGCATGTTGCACCTCCTCTTTGTCTAAGAATTCTCCAAGATTAAAATTTTCCATTATATTCGTTCTTTGCTCTTTATTGGCTGTTCTGTATCCATCATAGTCCTCTTGCCATAGACAATTTCTACAAACATACAATTTGACTCTTTTATCTAGCTTATACGAATTACCGCTCCGTTCTTCTCTAGCATGAACCGTAAAGAGACCGTCACGGCTTGTTGCAAGAACATATCGGCCGTCATAACGGCCGTTTTTCACCATTGATTGTAAAGTGCCACACATTCTAAAATGAAATTTAGGCTGTTTATTTCCTTTAGTCAGTTTGTAGACTATGATAGTTTGACTCTGGGGCTTAAAGTGCATGTCTTGCTTCCTCGTTGTATAAGAATTCTCCAAGATTAAAATTTTCCACTATGTTTGTTCTTTGCTCTGTATTTTCTAAGTATCCATTATAATCCTCTTCTCTCAGACAATATCTACAAACATACAATTTAACTCTTTCATCTAGCTTATATGAATGACCGCCTATTTCTTCTCGAGCATGAACGGTAAAGAGACCGTCACGGCTTCTTGCAAGAATATATCGTTCGTCATAACGGCCTTTTTCTAGCATTTCTATCAAAGTCTGACACATTCTAAAGTGAAATTTAGGGTATTTATCCTTTTTCCCTCTTCTTAGTTTAGGGTCTAATAAATAGTCCGCAGGTCTGTGAGGATCTATTATGTATACGATTACTGTTTCACCCTTATACTTAAATCGGTTGTTGTGTCGGTCGTAATAAATTTTAATTTCATCAGCTTCTATTTCGACACCATCATCTTCCAACTTTTTCAAAATAGAATCGCGTCTAAAATTATAATTACCCTCCTCTATGCCTAGGCTTTCTCTGAGTTTTATTAGTTCTTTAAAAATTTTCTTACCGTCTATTATCATGTCTATTCTCATGGTTGTAACCCCTTAAATTCTTGAATAAATTTTTCTTGGACATTAGTTTGTAGTCTGAATTCAACTCTGCGAGATTTTATCGGATCTTCTTGTCCGCTTTGTGTCTTGATTATATTGGATGATGACATGCCATGCGCGGTTAGATTGGTGCGCATCCACTGGATACTATTTTCCCTAATCGGCAAATCAAATACATAACGCATTACATTGTATGATCTCTTTTGTGATAGTTGTGTATTAAGAATATAAGACATTTTTTCACTTTGAGCTGTAAATTCACTTGAAGTATGCCCTTCAATTCTAAGTTCGTCTATATCCTTTTCGTTGTTTAATACAATTTTCATAAATCTAGGAAAAAAGTTATCCAGTATGACTTTGAACTCTGGCTTTAACTCATCTTTTCCCCTATCAAAAATAGCGTCGTTCTGAAAAGAAACAAGTAATCCATTTTCGCATATAGACATACTCCATTCGTCTTTCTCCTTGTCAAATTGCCGCTTAATCTCATTACAGATATTGCTACTAACATCTTCAATGGCTTCAGCTTTTTTCTGAAAGCTATGAATATAAATAACCGCAATAAGAAGAAAAACCATCATGAGACCAGCCATCATATCCGAGGTTGCAATCCAGTGCTCATCCGATTCTGTATCTAGTTGGAAAATAGGTTTAGCCATCGTATTAATTTTATTGTTGATTCTCTAGTTCTTCGACACGCCTTAAAATTATTTCTTGCTGTCTACGGTACGCCTCAACTAATCCTTCAGTAATCGGCACTAAATTATTTCCCATCGTTTGCAATGCTTCCTCTGTGTCATGGCCTAGATTTTGCACATATTGTTGCATTTCTGCACTTGCGTTATTAATGGCTTGAGTTATGTTATTGCCTACTTCCGTTTGTTGATTTTGAATCGCATTGGTAATATCAATTATATTGTTTTGAATATTCTCCATACATGTGTTCATTTCTGTATTTGTGCTATCAATGGCTTGAGTTATGTTATCGCTTACTTGCCTTTGCTGATTTTGAATAGCAATGGTAATCTGGGTTAAATTATTTTCTATTTGACGGTTTATATTTTCTTGTAATTGTTCAACACCTGCTAGATTTTGTTCTATAGATTGGCGTTGTCTCTCTGCTCCTTCTTTTAATTTAAGAACTATGCTATCTATATGAGATTTAATGGCTGGAATTGCGTTCTCTGCGCTCAGTTTCATGGCTACCAGTGAAGCAAGGCCATCATGTAATTCTTCCATCCTTTGCTGTGTTGCATTAAAAGCTTGTCGTAGGGCTCCCATGTGTTCTGGTATCTGTGATGTATGTTCAGGGATTTTTTGTATCGAATCCCTTATTCCTGCTATGCTTTCGTTTACTTGCTGGATACCTTGTTGTGCTTCTGTAAATGCTTGAGTCAACTGCTCAACTTGCGTTCTGTGTTGCTCTTGCCAAACGACTAATTTTTCTACCGCTTCGTTTAACTGTCTAAAATTATCACCAAACTGTTCATTGATTTGCTCATTGAAATCTCGTATAACTGCTTCTAGAGCATTGATAAGTGCTTCAGTTCCGGTATTTGCCACTTGTTGTGCAAAATCTCTAAAATCATTTCTCAGCCCTCCTATTTGTGTATGTAAACTTGCTTCACCTTCACCAATAAGCGCTTCCTTGATATTCTTATTTCCCTCTTGGATAGACTTATTTATATTTTTTATCTGTTCGTAAAAATCTATTTCAGTCAATCTATCCGGTTCATCTGATTTTTTACTGATACCAGTCATCCTGATAAGTTTATAGACGATCGAAAGGAGTAGACCGACAACACCAGTCATAATTCGGTAGACGATTGAAAGGAATAGACCGACAATGCTTGATATAAAAGCCAGTTTGAGTCCTTCTAATAGTTCAGGAATAGTTTGAGTAATATTTTGTGGGTCAAAATTAAATAGAGCAATGGTTATACCTATAAAAGTAAAAAATATCCCTAAGGTGATTAAAATGCCAGGAGCAATCTTGGAAACTCGCTCGTGCCAAATAAAAACAAGCAATATAAAGAATACAATTCCAATGAAAATAGACGGATAAAAAGGCCCTAAATCCCCTATAAATTCTATTGCTGATATAAAATAAGGTTCTATGGTAGATGATAAATCCATAAGGGGTATATAATTTTAAGCTACTTTTATTATTAAAAATCGCCTTATTATACAATAGGAGTTAGCATCAAAATTATAGGTCAATATTGCCTTGAAAAGAGACGATACGCTGTCTTCAAGATATTATAGAAGGTCAATACGACAACCTACCCGAATAAGCCTTTCATATAGTCAGCTTGATAGAAACCGCCAAAACCATGACCGAACTCGCCGTCGAACTTCGCATGACAGAACGCCTGCGCAAACGCAGACGGCAAAGGATTCAGTAGAGGGAAATCAGTTCGATACTGAAAATAAAATTTCACTAAATAGATGACAGGATTTAAAATGGAGAGCAAGTTCGAAAAAGCTGGGTTATAAATCAGGCATAGCAATTATTAAATGGAAAATAAACTCAAACGAGTGTCTAATAAGTTACACTACCTTAGACATTATTATCTTGGAGAACAATATAGAAAATTTTCTAGTTATTTACTAGTTTGTTATATCCATCACTTATACAACCCAAAAGTGTGCCATTTTCAGGATTTAAGAACAATGTTACTATCCATTGGGTTCCCCGCAGCAGGTTCGTCAATTATTGGCTTTCTTTTAACTGCACATCCTCATATTGTCATGGCCGACGAAGGTGAGTTAAAAACCCTCTTAGATAATAATATAGAACTTCTCAATAGACGGAATGGAATATTCTATCATCTTCTACGAATAGATAGATTTAGGTATATCTTTTGGAAGATTTCTCCTCATGAAAATAAAATGAAAAATTATAGAAGAGGTTCTCTTACAGAAAAGCGTTATGCATATGTTCCTAGCAATATCAGGGGCAATTTCAAAAAATTACAAGGTGGCACTAGAGAAAAGCGTTATGTCTATGTTCCCGGTCAATACCAGGGACGTTTCAAAAAATTGCAAGTAATAGGAAATAAACGTGCTCAAGGAAATGTGGACATTCTAGCCAACACGAGTCTATTAAAACATTTAAGAAGCAAACTTGAAGATAATAAAATCTCGCTGAAATTTATCTTCAATATTCGTAATTTATACGATATCTTTGCTACTTATTCTCAAATGTTTAGCGACAATAAAGATTTTTCTGTCAAAGCCTTAGAAAAAGTATGCGAAAATAACCAAAAAATCCTTGAGCAGATAGATTCTAATGATGTGTTTATCTGCAAAAACGAAGATCTGATTGCGAATCCTAAACTACAAATTACCAGACTGTGCAACTTTCTAAATGTTCCTGCCTCGGTTGATTATATTAATGCATGCGCTTCGCGCGTTATTGATAAACCAACTAATAGTAGACTTAAAATTGATTGGTCTGACCAGCATAAGCAAAAAATTAATTCGTTAATTAAAAAATATGATTTTCTCTACAGCTATGATTGTTGATGACATTCAGGGATATTGTCCCTTCCCTATGTATATTTGGATTAAAACTTCAACTTATATAGACTTTTTAATAAGTTCCATAAATTCAGTGCGAGTGCGCAGGTCTGCTCTAAAAGAACCTAGCATCACACTAGTCATCGTCTTGCTGTTTTTTTTGCACACCACACATCGCTATACAGTAATGCACCACTTAGACCACCACACTAATCCCAGTAGCATTCAAATATTTCATAAAACTATCGACAACCTGATTCGTCATGCGTTCTTTTACATGCAAACGGAGAGCAAAAATATCTACGACTCGCGCTCCGGCGCAGGCAGGGTTTTAATCAAACCCTATACTTTGATTAGATACTGAAAATAAAATTTTCACCAAATAGATGACAGGATTTAAAATGGTAGGCAAGTTCGAAAAAGCTGGGTTATAAATTAGGTATAGCAATTATTAAATGGAAAATAAACTCAAACGAGTGTCTAAGAAGTTACATTACCTTGGACATTATTATCTTAGACAACAATATAGAAAATTTTCTAGGTACTTATTGACTTTCTATATCCATCACTTATACAACCCAAAAGCGTGCCATTTTAAGGATTTAAGAACGATGGTATTATCCATTGGTTTTCCTCGGTCGGGTTCGTCAATCATGGGCTTTCTTTTAACTGCACATCCTAATATTGTCATGGCCGACGAAGGTAAGCTTAAACTCCTCCTAGATAAGAATATAGAACTTCTAAATAGACCGAATGAAATAATCTATTATTTTTTGCGAATGGACAGATCTAGGTACCTATCTTGGAAAATTTCTTTTGATGAAGATAAAATGGAGCATAATAGAAGAGGTCATACTAGGGCAAAGCGTTATGTAAATGTTTCTAGTCAATACCAGGGACGTTTCAAAAAATTGCATGTAATAGGCAATAAAAATCGTGGGAGAGATGTGAATTTTCTAGCCAACACGAGTTTACTAAAACACCTAAGAAGCAAACTTGAAGATAATAAAATCTCGCTGAAATTTATTTTCAATATTCGTGATTTATATGATATCGTTGCTGCTGATTTTGAAGGGCGTGGCAGTAATGACTTGTTAGATATTGATCTTTCTATCAAAGACATCGCAGAATTATGCGAAAATAACCAAAAAATCCTTGAGCAGATAGATTCTAGTGATGTGTTTATCTGCAAAAACGAAGATCTGATTGCAAATCCTAAACTACAAATTACCAAACTGTGCGACTTTCTAAAGGTTTCCGCTTCAGCTGATTATATTAATGCATGCGCTTCGCGGGTTATTAATAAACCAACTAATAGTAGATTTAAAATTGATTGGTCTGACCAGCATAAAGAAAAAATTAATTCGTTGATTAAAAAATATGATTTTCTTTACAGCTATGATTTTTGATGACATTCAGAGATATTGTCCCTTTCCTAGGTATATTTAGATTAAAACTTCAACTCATATAGACTTTTTTATAAGTTCCATAAATTCAATGCGAGTGCGTAGGTCATGACCTCTCCCCCGAAAACCGGGCCATGACAAAGATGAGATTTCCAGTTAAATTAGACAAAAGGAGGTCTC
>JACONC010000010.1 GCA_014323925.1 Chromatiales bacterium
GTCAAAAGCAGTGATGATGTATTAAGACAACGCCTGCGCAGTCTTGCAGGTTGCCATCCACGCTATGGTTATTTACTACTCCATAGCTTGCTAAAGAGAGAAGGATTAGTGGTCAACAAGAAACGAACTTACCGTATTTATGTAGAGGAAAAGCTACAAGTATGCAGGAGACAGCGTAAGAAATTATATCGCCCGAAGCAGCCGCTGACAATTCCCGACAAGGAAAATCAACGCTGGTCAATGGACTTTGTTAGCGATCAATTTGGTGATAGTCGCCGCTTCAGGATACTCAATGTTATAGATGATTACAGCCGCGAACTGATTGGTCAACTAGTTGGTGTCTCCATTGGTGGTCGCCAAGTGGCTCGCTTCTTAGATCAACTTATCGCCAACAGAGAACGACCTGAGAAAATCGTCTGTGACAACGGACCTGAGTTTACGAGTAAAGCTCTGTTTTTCTGGTCGCAGGATAGCGGAGTAAAACTCCATTTTATTCAACCCGGCAAGCCCACCCAAAATGCGTTTATTGAAAGCCTTAATGGTAAGTTTAGAGATAGTTGCCTGAACCTGCACTGGTTTCGCAGTCTCAAGGAAGCGTGCCAACCACTATAACTATGAGCGACCGCACAGTTCCCTTAACTACCTAACGCCTATAGCGTTTGTGGAGAAAATGGCTTAAGATGAAATCTCATCCATGCTATGGACCTGAAAAAGGGGAAAGGTCATATTAATAATAGATATGATGAATTATTCAATTATCTTTTGCAAATAGATAGTTCTAGGTATTCATCTTGGAAAAGGGCTTATGATAAAAATAAAATAGAACATAATACAAGAAGTTCTTCTAGAATAGCGCGTTATGTACATGTTCCTGGCCAATACCAGGGTCGCTTCCAAAAATTGCAAGTAATAGGAAATAAAAATAGAGGGAAGGATGTGAGTATTCTAGCCAACACAGGTCTATTAAAAGATTTAAGAAGCAAACTTGAAGATAATAAAATCTCGCTGAAATTTATTTTCATTATTCGTAATTTATACGATACCACTGCTACCAATTCTTTAAAGAGGCAACGCCGCAATAAGTTGCCTGGTATTGATGTTTCTATCAGAGCCATGGCGAGAATATGCAGTGAGAACCAAAAAATCCTTGAACAGATAGATTCTAATGATGTGCTTATCTGCAAAAGCGAAGATCTGATTGCGAATCCTAAACTACAAATTACCAGACTGTGTGACTTTCTAAAGGTTTCTGCTTCGGCTGATTATATCAATGCATGCGCTTCGTGCGTTATTAGTAAACCAACTAATAGTAGATTTCAATTGGATTGGTCTGGCGAGCATAAACAAAAAATTAATTCGTTGATTAAAAAATATGATTTTCTCTCCAGCTATGATGATTCATGATATTCAGAGATATTGCCCCTTTCCCAAGTATATTTAAATTACAACCTAAATTCATATAGACTTTTTAATAAGTTCCATAAATCCGGTGCAAGTGTATAGATCAATATTAAATTTTCCTTTCTAAATTACTAGGTTTAGAAGGGGTGCGGAATGGAAAGAAAGGTTAGATGCCGACGATGAACCAATGAACTATGATGACCTTCCCCCTTTTTTAGGTCCACCTTCAAAGAGAGTTTTCATGCTAATTTCTCCGCAAATACACTAGGCGGTTGATAGCCTAGCGCACTGTGCGGTCGAACTTCATTATAATCTTTTCGCCAACTCTCAATGGTCATCCTAGCATCTGCTAATGAACGAAACCAATACTTGTACGATGCCAAGACAGGTATATTTAGATTCGGCTGATCTACTGTAAGCTAAACGCTTGGGCACATGCAATGCCTGGAAAGTCAGATGCTAAGTTCTTTCAGAGAAGGCTGACCTATGCAATCGCACCGAATTTGTGGAACTTATTAAAAAGTCTATACGAATTGAGATTTTAATTTAAATATACTTGGGGAAGGGGCAATATCTCTGAATATCATGAATAATCATAGCCGTAGAGAAAATCATATTTTTTGATCAACGAATTAATTTTTTGTTTATGCTCGCCAGACCAATCCAATTCCAATCTCTCATTAGTTGGTTTATTAAAAACGCACGAAGCGCATGCATTGATATAATCAGCCGAAGCGGAAACCTTGAGAAAGTCGCACAGTCTGGTAATTTGTAGTTTAGGATTCGCAATCAGATCTTCGTTTTTGCAGATAAGCACATCATTAGAATCTATCTGTTTGAGGATTTTTTGGTTATCACTGCATACTATCTCCATGGCTTCGATAATATCATTAATACTAGACAACTTAGCGCGGTGTTCCCTCTTTTCTTTAACGCGGTATTTTATATAAATAGTAGCAATAGTATCGTATAAATTACGAACAGCGAAAATAAATTTCAGCGAGATTTTATTATCTTCAAGTTGGCTTCTTAAATCTTTTAATAGGTCTGTGTTGGCTAGAATACTCACATCCTTCCTTCTATTTTTATTTCCTATTACTTGCAATTTGTGGAAATGCCCTTGGTATTGGTTAGGAACATGCATATAGCGCTTTATTCTAGAGGGACTTCTTGCATCATGTTTTATTTTATTTGTATCAAAAGCAAGTTTCCAATCTTGATACCTAGAGCTATCTATTTGCAAAAGATAATTGAATAATTCATCATATCTATTATTAATATCCACGAAGGAATTTAATCTAGCTTCGTCTGCCATGACAATATTAGGATGTGCAGTTAAGAGATGGCCGATAATTGACGAACCTCCGCTGTAAAAACCAATGGAAAATACCATTGTTCTTACATCCTTTGTTCTTACATCCTTTACAGGACACTCTTTTGGGTTGTACATATGGTTGATCAGTGAATGTAACTTATCAATTACTTTTTTATGTATATTTTGTATCTGATGATCGGCATATTTAATACAACTCAAACTAACTCTAGTCCGACTTAGCCCCTGTTTTGAACCTGTCATCTATTTTACAGAACCTCGTTTTCAGTATCAAATCCATCTTCGTATTTAATAGCTCATTGGTTCATCGTCGGCATCTAACTTTTCTCTCCATTCGGCACCTCTTCTAAACCTAGTAATCTAGAAAGGAAAATTTAATATAAATGGAAAGCTAAGCATATTTGAGCAGACATTCCATCGGCGGTGTGCGAAATATGCCGATATTGAAATATCTGAGGACGATGCGTATGAAGGTACTAGAAATTGAGGACAGAAAACTGAAGAGCAGAACTTATGCAATTTAGTTTGCCGTCTCAAAAATTTTCTCTTTCTTTTGTTTTGGCTGCCGCTTCGGCAATGCTTCCGCAGGTGAGCAACAGATCAATAAAACACCATGTCCTTGCGCTGCGCACAATAGGAGAATAATGCTTTTGAGGGTCGTTCGTTGGAGTCCGGTGTGTTGGCTTTATTGCTTCTCCTAGTGTATATAAATAGAGAGGGTCTCCTGTATAACTATGCTTAGGAACAGGCAAATGTGGGTAATAGTTTTCAATGATGGTGTATGCTTCCACATGGTGGATAGACTGCAGTGCGCCACGATAACGGAAAGCAATGTAATTCGGAGGTTCAACTGGCCAGCCTTTTCTATTGCCACCCACAGGATGGGAGTATTTACCGAACTCCTCTAATATATTAATGGAAGTATATTTCCCGGCTATCTTTGTTGTACCCAATGAAACCACATAAACTTCATTAGAATTTTGATTTTGCATAGTGGTAACTCTCCCAAAATATGTGCACAGCTGCTTAAGCAACCTTTTCTCTTCATGAGATGCTACATTCAGGCTATCACGAGCTACCTGTTGAACACTTTTCCATGAAATAGCCTTTACTGCAATATTCTTAACTGATGTGGGGACATGTTGAGATAGCCATTGCTCATTACGGTCGGATTCCGCCAATACAACCAACATTTTCTGTGCCTTCCCATCACTGCTGCCGTGTAAACGATCGGCATACTTCTCTAACTGCCTAGTGCTGGGGACGGTAAAACCACGCTTGGCTTCTATAATGATATGGTATTTGTTGTGATCGCGTAGTTCAATATCAGTGATGCCTTTCCCTGAAGCGTGTTCCTGCAGGTTTATACGCATCTCATCAGAAAAGCCATCCGCTATGCCAAGCAACACAGCTAAAGATTGACAAAAACCATTGCATTTAGCTAATGCCCAGCCGAGACTATAAGTCATCGCATTTTCATTGCTACCCATCAGTTCGAAAACCGTTTCCACCTTTCGCTCATGTACCATTAGCTGTCTCACCAGGTTTACTCCTCCCAGGCTCTTGTTGTTGTAGTGATGCCATTAACTTTTTCTTTTATCATAACTAATAGCCACAAAATTCTATCATATAGAAAACATGCCATAGCACACCCTTCCTTAGTATCAAGCTGATTTATACTCTCCAGAAGTAACAAACTGTATACTCAAATCTACAAATCATAACTAGTGCTTTAAGATTAACTGCTATTTGATCGTTTAACTTTACTGGTGCGGAACAAAGCAGTGCGTTTAGGTAATATCCCTATAGAACAGTCTGTTGTAGGAAAAAATTTCTATCAGTATTTGCTAGACTAATGAGCCCTTTTCACAATTTTCGCTGATGGCTTCCGTGTTAATATATAAAAACAGAGATTTTGATGATGTCTTCAAAGATAAGATTGTTCGACCACCATTGACTCTCGTCATCTTGCTATATAGTATTGAGAAGCAAGCCAAGTTTAAGATAGGTCTATAAAACATGCAGAGACTTTATCCTTATCTCACTTATGCAGGTGCCTTACCGTTCGTTATATGTGCGGCTTGTTTTAGCTATGGCATCACAACTGTTCCCTGGCTGGGTGAAACAAAACAGATTTTAGCTATATACTCGCTTGTTATAATCTCTTTTATGGCGGGCAGTCACTGGGGGCAACACCTATACCTGGGCGACAAGTGGAAATTTTCTTTACCGCTACTGAGCAATACAGTTGCTATCAAGGTGTGGATAGCATTCCTGATACTGCCTTTTGCAGCATTACTTGTGAGCTTCATTATTGTATTCTTGGCCTTATTGGCTATTGATAAAAAGCTGTTTGAACACCAGCTGATTACCGCTCAGTACTTTCGCACGAGATGCTGGGTAACTGCGATTGTTATTTTAATGTTGGTTATTTCAGGGATTACCGCATGACAAGCATAGCAATTATTAGCGCTGGTTCGTTGGCTTCGGCTTTAGTCAATCTTTTACAGGGCTATGCCGACATCACTACTTTTGCAAAAGCACACTGGGTCGGCAGCAGACACAAAGAGCCTATTTGGTGAATAGTATGATTAAAAATATTGCAGTCATAGGATGTTCGGGTGCTATCGGAAATGCTTTTGCAAAACATCTATCCGTTGCGCACCCGCAGGCAGTCATTCACGCATTCTCTCGCCATAAGCCGAAAAATGTTTTACCTAAGGTGATTTACCACACGATGAATTATCATAGCGAGGCCTCTATAGCCGAGTCGGCATCAGTTGCCGCAAAAGAAAACCTGCTTGATATGGTAATTGTTGCCACCGGTATTCTGCACGATGACACATTGATGCCCGAAAAATCACTAAAGGAATTATCGGCAGATAAATTTCAGCGCTTATTCACTATTAATACCATTATCCCTGCTTTGCTCGCCAAGCATTTTCTGCCTAAACTAAATAAAACGAGCTACTCTATATTTGCTGCGCTGTCTGCACGCATTGGTAGCATATCCGACAATCGGCTGGGCGGTTGGTATGCCTATCGTGCCTCCAAAGCGGCACTCAATATGGTTATTAAAAATGCTGCTATTGAAATCGCCAGATCTAATAAGCAGGCTATCATTGTAGGGTTGCATCCTGGGACAGTCGACAGTAACCTATCCAAGCCTTTTCAAAGGAGTGTGCCCGACGGGCAGTTGTTTAGTTCCGAGTATTCGGTGCAGAAAATGTTGGCAGTTTTAGCAACGCTCACACCACAACAAAGCGGCAAGTGCTTTGCTTGGGACGGCAAGGAGATTGAACCTTAAATGCAAGTATTCTGGTTGAAACACAATGAGCAAATATAACATTGGACAACCGACTACCGATTGTCAATGAAAAAAACAACCGATAACATAGAAATAATGCTTGCTCTATGAACAAGGATATTGCCATTCACTGGTTTAGGCAGGACTTACGCACCGCAGATAATCCGGCATTGACTCTCGCAACAAAGCATAGCTATGTGCTACCTATCTATATCCTTGATGATGACAACGCAGGTGCGTATGCCATGGGCAGTGCAAGCCGTTGGTGGTTGCACCACTCGCTTGCATCACTCAATCGTTCTTTGAATAACATGTTGTCGCTTTATCAGGGACAGCCTGCAGCTATTCTTCAAGAGATTGTCGCTCGCTTTGATGTGAAGCACATTTACTGGAATAGATGTTATGAGCCATGGTGTATAACGCGCGATAAAAAAATAAAAGATGACTTACAAGCTGCAGGCATAGAGGTTAAAAGCACTAATGGTGCGTTGCTCTGGGAACCGTGGACTATCAAAAAAGAGGATGGCACACCGTACCGAGTATTTACACCGTTTTATCGTAAAGGATGTTTGCAAGCCGAGCAACCACGCAGACCGCTCGTGCCACCTGAAAATGTAAAATATCTTCGTGATGACGAGAGTGCCTCTAGTCTAGACCAACTGAAACTATTACCTGATATACGCTGGGATAAAAAGTTTGAAGCACATTGGCAGATCGGTGAACAGGGTGCGCAGACGCGTTTTCAACAGTTCATCAACGAAGGCCTTTTTCAATATAAAGGGGGGCGAGATTTTCCTGCCCAACCTTATACTTCGCGGTTATCGCCACACCTTCATTTTGGTGAAATATCACCGAACCAACTCTGGTATACGGTGCGAGGTATAGATGATGGTGTACATATTGATCATTTCTGTAGCGAGTTAGGCTGGCGCGAGTTTTCTTATAGTCAGCTTTATCATAACCCAGACTTGCCGACGAAGAATCTGCAATCAAAATTTGACTCCTTCCCGTGGGTTACAAACTCGGCGCTTTTGACGGCATGGCAAAAAGGGCAAACTGGGGTGCCAATGGTTGACGCCGGTATGCGCGAACTTTGGCAAACTGGTTATATGCATAATCGTGTGCGAATGATTGTCGGTTCCTTTTTAGTGAAAAATCTGCTTCTACATTGGCACCACGGGGAGCGATGGTTTTGGGACACACTCGTTGATGCTGATCTTGCCAACAACAGTGCCAGTTGGCAGTGGGTCGCAGGTTGTGGTGCCGATGCCGCACCTTATTTCAGAATTTTCAATCCGATTACTCAAGGGGAAAAATTCGACCCCGAAGGGGTTTATATAAGAAGATTTATACCAGAGATAGCACCACTACCGAACAAATATCTATTCAGTCCGTGGCAAGCATCCACTGCTATTCTGCAAGCTGCAGGTATTGAGCTGGGCGCTACCTATCCCAACCCTGTCGTTGATTTGAAGCAGTCTCGGGAGATGGCACTGGCAGCTTTTCAATCGTTAAAACCAGTTATTAAAAAGTAGGAGACATGAGCACACTAAGACTTATATTAGGAGATCAACTGTCCCAATCTATCTCAAGTCTTGACGGAGCCAATAGCAGTACAGACATCATCCTGATGTGTGAAGTTTGGGATGAAGTCACTTATGTTAAACATCATAAAAAGAAAATTGCTTTTCTATTTTCGGCTATGCGTCATTTTGCAGAACATCTAACACAGCTAGGATACCAAGTGGAATATACAACACTGGATGACCCGAATAATGCTGGTTCATTTAGAGGTGAAGTAAAGCGTGCATTAGAAAAACATGCGATTGAGCGTATCGTTATCACCCAGCCGGGTGAATATCGCGTGTTGACGGATATCAAGAGTTGGGAGATTGATTTCAAAATTGCAGTCGAGATTAGACCGGATTATCGGTTTTTATGCACACCCGAAGAGTTTAGCGAGTGGGCTGGGAGTCGCAAACAGCTACGGATGGAATATTTTTATCGTGAGATGCGCAAGAAATACTCCATTCTAATGGACGGCGATGAACCCATAGGTGGACAATGGAATTATGACGCAGAGAACAGAAAAACGCCCCCAGCAAAATTGAATGTGCCAGAGCCTTACATAAATGATACGGATGATATTACCCGTGATGTGATAGATCTGGTCGCAAAGCGTTGCGCCGACCACTTCGGGAGCTTAGCGCCATTCTCTTTGGCAGTGACACGAGAGCAGGCATTGCATGCGCTACAGCTGTTTATTGAACAACGGCTTAGCCATTTCGGCGATTATCAGGATGCGATGGTTGAGGGTGAACCGTGGATGTATCACTCGCACATTAGCTGCTACCTCAACTGCGGCTTACTGTTGCCACTTGAATGTGTAAAAGCTGCCGAACAGGCATATCATCGCAACCAAGCACCGCTCAATAGTGTCGAGGGATTCATTCGCCAAATCATCGGCTGGCGCGAATATATACGCGGTGTTTATTGGCTTAAAATGCCGCAATATGCAGAACAAAACTTCTTCGGTGCAACGCGCAATCTGCCTGATTTTTACTGGACAGCGAACACCAAGATGAACTGCTTACGACAGTGTGTGTCGGAAACTAAAGAAAACGCTTATGCCCACCATATCCAGCGGCTGATGGTGCTGGGTAATTTCGCGCTTTTAGCAGGCATCAGTCCACAGCAGGTCAATGAGTGGTTTTTGATTGTTTATGCCGACGCTTATCAGTGGGTTGAATTACCCAATGTGTCGGGAATGATATTATTCGCCGATGGCGGTTATTTAGCTAGCAAACCTTATGCAGCCGGCGGCAGTTATATCAACAAGATGTCAAATTATTGTAAACACTGTCGCTATAAGGTCACCCAGAAAAACGGTGCCGATGCTTGCCCGTTTAATTATCTCTATTGGAATTTCATGGCACATAACAGAGATAAACTGCAATCCAATCATCGTATGGCTATGATGTATAAAACTTACGATCGCATGAGCGAGGAAAAACAAAAATCCATTTGTGATGACAGCACTCAATTTTTCAGCTATATCGACAATGGCATACCTGTATAATCGCTATATGTTTGCATCATTGATACAGCGTTCACCTTGCCTCGCTTAGTGAGACATCCGGAAACCAGCATGGATAAAAAAATGGATGTAAAAAAGCATAGGCATTAGAAAATATGCCCAGTTTTCTACGCCCATTCGGTTGGGGTAAAAAGTGAGAAAAAGTATCGGATAAGGTAAACTATTGTTGCCAACGACGCGGAAACCACCAAGCAAGAGAGACGACATGATAACAGTGTTCTACGACGGGAAATGTAGTGTATGCGCAAAGGAGATCGCCTATTACCGCAAAATTGCCGCAGATGGAATTTTTGATTGGCAAGACATCACACAATGCGCCGATGATTTGAAAGAGGAAGGTGTTAGCCTTGCCGAAGGGCTGAAACTGCTACACGCTAGGGATGCCGATGGCACGCTGTGCGTGGGGGTGGATGCCTTTATCTTGATTTGGCGACAACTAAAAAGGTGGCGGTTGCTAGCTACCTTTGTATCTCTCCCTGTTATCTATAAACTTGCCGATATTGCATACAAAGCATTTGCCGAGCGGCGCTTTAAGAGACTCACGCACTGCCAACTGGCAGCTAAAAATGACCACCAGCTATGATACTAATCGTGGGGGCAGTATTCGGTTTTATCTCCGTTGCCTTCGGAGCGTTTGCCGAACATCAGCTTCGTGAGAGTGTAAGCGAAGAGAGCTTCCGTTTTTTGATGACAGCAATACGCTATAATCAGGTATACGCAGTGTTGATTAGTGCGATTGGTATAGCATTGCTAAGCAGTGATAGGCTTGACCACATGCCGCTGCTTAAATCGAGTGGTCTAATATTTATTATTGGTACAGCCTTGTTTAGCTTTAGTATTTACTTGTCGGTGTCTCTAAAAATCCCCGACTTGGTGTACATAACCCCAATCGGAGGTGTGACTATCATGGCCGCATGGCTGCTGCTCATCGCAGCAGGATGGTTAGAATGGAAGCGGCAATGAGATATGTATGATTATCATTATGAATCGTTTGCGGAGGAATAGTTATGGCAGAGCAGAAAGCTAGAAATATTTTAGGCACTGACCTGCAATCTTGTTGCACTGAACCAATGACCGGATTCCTTAGAGATGGGTATTGCAAAACCAGTAACATAGATAGAGGAACGCATGTGGTCTGTGCTGTCATGACCGATGAGTTTCTCGAATTTACTAAATCTAGAGGCAACGATCTAAGCACACCGCGTCCGCAGTACGAATTTCCGGGATTAAAAGCCGGTGATCGTTGGTGTCTATGTGCGTTGCGTTGGAAAGAGGCCTATGATGCCGGTGTAGCCCCACCTCTGAAGCCCGAAGCAACCCATGAGAAAGCACTTGAGCTTATCGCCAAGCAGGCATTAAAAGAGTATTATATTCAATAGCGATAGATAAGCAGATGCAGCGCAAACTAGACACTATTCATCACACCGCTATTCAGGTTCAGGACATAGCAAAAGCGGTATCTTTCTATACCAAACATTTTGCCTGCGAGATTGAATACCAGGATGAAAGTTGGGCTATGCTAAAGTTTGCCAATGCGTCGCTGGCACTGATTCTACCGAAGCAGCATCCCTACCACTTTGCGATCGTTGCCGACGATCTAAGCTCTTACGGTCAAGCTGTGCTACATCGCGATGGCACGCGCTCTGTTTATATTCAAGATGAAGACGGAAATTATACGGAAATAATTAAACTAGCGGATGATGAAACAACACAATGAAGAGGAAATCGATTATGATTGCTGCGGTTATCGGAATTATTGTTATCAGTGGGGCATTAGTGGGACCAGTCGTGAGTAATGTTGAAAAACCAAACTATGAAGTGGTTGCTAGCGAACAGGATATAGAGATTAGGCGTTATCAACCGATGATTATTGCAGAGGTGGAGGTTGAAGGTCAACGCAGAGCAGCTATTAGCGATGGTTTTCGCCTACTTGCCGACTATATCTTCGGCAACAACACAGTGCAGCAAGATATTGCTATGACGGCACCAGTGCAACAACAAACAAACCAGAAAATTGCCATGACGGCACCCGTTGAGCAACAGTCAATCGGCAAATCATGGCGGGTGAGTTTTATCATGCCCTCGGCATACAGCATGGATTCATTACCGAAACCGAATGATGCACGCGTGCGTTTGACAGAAATTCCAGCTAAGAAATTCGTCGTCATTAAATTTTCAGGCATGGGTTCAGATGGAAATATAGCCAAACATGAAAAGCAGCTGATGGACTATATAGAAGCCAACCAAATCAAGACTATCGGCGCACCCAAGTATGCCTTCTACAACCCGCCGTGGACTTTGCCTTTCATGCGCCGTAATGAAGTAATGGTTGAAATTAATGAGTAGCTCTTAGTGGCGCTCAGCTGGTCAAACCTTTCTGATATTCCTCCAACTAATGGATATATAATGTTTGGTCTCTTTCAAAGCCGCGCAAAGAAGCCATTAAAAAAACCGGAGCTTGTCTCAGACTTAAACAATCCAATTGAAATAAATTTCACCTACACACATAAATTGCAGGGCGAGAAAAATTATACAGTCTCTTGTTTTGTCATGTTATTGCATAACTAAAAATGAACTACATAGGCAGTAAGTTATCGTTATTGCAATTTTTAGAAGACTCTATAAAGGAAGTGGTTGGTAAAAAATGCAATACTTTTTGCGATCTGTTTGCCGGCAGTGGCGTCGTAGGAAGCCACTTTAAGCGCAATGGATACCGGGTTATCGCAAACGATATTCAGTACTACAGCTATGTCTTAAACAGACATTATATTGGCACGCATAAGCCGCTAGAATTTGCCTCATTGGTTGAACAGCTCACCGAACTAAAGCACACTGCAACTGCGCAAAGAAAAGACTTTGTTTGTGATTATCTTTCCAACTTAGCCGGTGTAGAAGGTTTTATTTATGAAAATTATTGTTTAGGTGGAAGCAAGGCTAAAAAGCATCCGCGGCTATACTTCTCCGATGAAAACGGAATGCGTTGCGACGCCATCCGACAAAAAATTGAATACTGGAAAACACAGCATTTCATTTCCGACGATGAGTATTACTTTTTGATTGCTTCTTTGATTGAGTCTATTGATAGATATGCAAACACCGCTTCGGTGTATGGTGCTTTTCTAAAAAAGCTGAAAAAGACCGCACAACAGAGGTTAGTTTTAAGACCAGCAGAACCGATTATAAACGACCAAGTACATAAAGTTTTTAACGAGGACATCAACGAAGTGGTGGCGAAAGTGCAAGGTGATATTCTATATCTAGATCCACCTTACAACCATCGTCAGTATGCAACGAATTACCATCTTTTAGAGACTATCGCCAAATATGATGACCCAAAAATTCACGGCAAAACCGGATTGCGCAATTACGACAAACAAAAATCTCTTTATTGCTCACGAGATAGGAGCAAAAGTGCTTTTAAGGATTTAATACTGAAAGCAAAAGCACAATACATCTTTTTAAGCTATAACAACGAAGGATTAATGACGCTAGACGATATCAAGGAAATAATGTCTTTGCGCGGCGAATACGGTTACTTTAAGAAAGCGTACAATCGCTTCAAAGCCGATAAACCAGAGAATAGAAATTACTCAGCAAATAAAACAGTGGAATATTTACATTATGTGATTTGTCGCGACTAAACCGAAGCTCAACCCCTAAGATAATCCCTATTGCTTTGTAAAATCCTCATCCACGAAAACCCTCTAAACTCAAGGGATATCCATTCGTTATGCAGACGATTTTCTTAGCAGATAACCCGATAGCGGAAATAGCACGACAAACAGTATTGCCGCAGCTGCCACTATAGAGGGACTAGAGGGCGTATCAAACACAACGGAGCCGTAGATTCCACCGACCACCGCAATGATGCCCAACAAAGCTGCGGTTGCAGCCATCGCTTCCGGCGAGTGCACCAGCTGCCTGGCAGTTGCTGCTGGAATAATCAGCATAGAGGTAATTAATAGGATACCGACGATGCGTATTGAGACCGCAACCACTATGGTCATCAATAACATTAATAATAGATTCATAAAAAACACTCGCACATTCTCGGCAATCGCTAGATCTTCGTCGATAGTCATCAACACGAGTGACGACCAATTCAATAACAACAAAACCAGAACAACTGCACCGCCGCCGTATATCCACCAGAGTTCTTCCACTGTCACGGTAAGGATATCTCCGAACAAATAGGCATGTAAGTCAACGCGTTGTTCAAGTAAGGCTATGGCGATTATCCCTACTGAGAGTGCCGCGTGCGAAAGGATGCCGAGCAATGTGTCGGTTGCCAACACCTTTTTTTGTTGCAACGACAGCAACAGCAAAGCAAATGTAAAACAAACCACGATGGTGGTTAGATTGGTAGCAATACCGACGGTCAATCCTAGGGCGATGCCCAACAAAGCACTATGCGCTAAAGAGTCGCCGAAATACGCCATCCGTCGCCAAACTACGAAGCAGCCTATAATGCCGGCAACGATAGCGATGCCGATACCAGCAGCTAAGGCGCGCACTATAAACGGTTCAGACATGAATCCCGTTATGCATGGGTATGTTGATGGCTATGTTGATATACCGCAACCATTTTCGCCATATCGTTGCCAAATAAGGAGATAAACTCTGGGTCTTTAGTCACCGCTTGTGGTTCTCCTGAGCAGCAGATATGATGAAAAAGACACACAACCTGCTTTGTTGACGCCATCACCAAATGCAAATCGTGCGACACCATCAGAATACTCAACGAACGAGTTGCATAAATTGTTTCCAAAAGTTTATAAAAAGCCAGTTGACCAGAAATGTCCATGTTTTGTGCTGGCTCATCCAATATCAATAAATCGGGGTCGTTAAGCAAACTACGAGCTAGTAAAACACGCTGTAATTCACCACCGGATAACACCGACAAAGACCTTCGGATGAGTCGTTTGGTGCCGGTCTCCTCTAATATATTTTTGAGTTCTAAAGCATCTACCTTCTTTCGCAAACGCAAAAAGCGCTCAACGGTGATAGGCATACTGCGGTGAAAACCAAGGTGCTGTGGCATATAGCCGATACGCAAATTTTTACGCCGTATTACACTACCAGTATTGGGTTGATAAAATCCCAAAAGACACTTGAGCAACATAGATTTACCAGCACCGTTAGGTCCTATCACGGTAATGAAGTCGTGCTCGCCTATGCGAATAGATATATCTTTGAGTATCTGTTCCTTTAGGCGGACAACGCTAATATCTTTGGCTTCTATTAGCGAGGGCATGTTACTTACGCATTGCACAGGTAGTGCATATGCCTTTAATTTCCAGTGTCGTGTTTTGCGGATTAAATTTATTTTTATTTGCAGCCCTCGCAATCGTACCTCTTAGTGCTTTATCGCAACACTCATTGACTTTCAGGCATTTGCTACAAATTAAGAAAAAACATTCATGTTGTTCACGCGGATGAGAGCATCCCACATAAGCATGCAAACTACTCAACTTATGAATGATGCCATTTTCAATTAGAAAATCGAGCGTGCGATAAACCGTCGGTGGTTCAGCGGAATAGTCACTGTCACCTAACTGAGCTAAAATGTCGTATGCTTTGATGGGCTTATGGCTTGTCCATATTATTTCTAACACCCTACGCCTTAAATCGGTAAAACGCAATCCGCGGTCTCGGCAAATTGATTGCGCCTCAGCTATGGCACGGTTGATGCAATTTTTGTGGGCACGGCATTCATTCATTCCTGGCTTCCATTACTGGTTAATAATGTTATACTATAACATATTTATTCCTGTCGGTGTGTATAGTGAAACATTATCGTGAAACTATAGCTGCGTGAATAGACATACTATACTTTTAATCAATCGGAGGTGTCATGAACAAAAAATATTTACTACTTATTATCTTACTGTTATCGTTGTCCACGACCGCAATGGCAACGGCAACCAACGCCATAGTGGCGACGATTAAGCCGTTGCACTCACTGGTCCAGGGTGTGCTTGGAGATACTGGAGAGGCGTATATGCTAGTAACCGACAGTGTGTCTCCTCACGATTTTCAATTAAAGCCTTCACAACTGAAACACATGCAACAAGCACATATCATCTTCTATATAGATGATAGCATTGAATCATTCCTGCCATCGGCATTTGAGGTTTTACCCGATAATGTGCGCACGATATCAGTAGCGCAAAAATCAGGGATAACACTACTCCCCTATCGCAAAGACGCAGCCCCGGATATGCATCACGATGAGAGTCATCACGACGAAGACCATCATGATGAGAGCCATCACGACGAAGATCATCACGATGAGGGCCATCACGATGAAGACCATCACGACGAAGACCCTCACGAACACACAGGGCACCACCATCACCACCACAGTAGCCCTTACGATATGCATGTATGGTTAGATCCGGCAAATGCTAGCAAAATTGTCGCATTAATTGCTGATGAACTGAGTGCAGCATATCCCGACCAGCAAGCGATTTATCGGACCAACGCGCAGAATATGACCAACAAGATAAACAACTTAGATGCAGAACTAGATACTTATCTGCAACCGATACGCAATAAACCTTTTATCACATTCCACGATGCCTATCAGTATTTTGAACAGGCATACGGATTAAGCTATGCCGGTTCGATCACGATTGATCCGACTCTAGCGCCTTCACCTAACCGCATTCGCGCAATACAGCAAAGGCTACGGGAGGCTGGTGCTATTTGTATTTTTAAGGAACCGCAATTCTCCGACCGACTGATAGCAACGGTGAGCGAAGGTTTTGATATCAAAGTAGGCGAACTTGATCCACTCGGAGTAGGCGTACCTGCCGGTGAAGATGCATACTTTAAGTTACTTGATAATTTGGCACGCAATCTACGAGAGTGTTTAGAATAAAACATTAGCGTCGCAATAATAAGTCGCGTGCTAAGGTAGCGTACGCGCCTAGCCTTAAGCAAATCATTACGATGTTTACCTTGATGGCTATATGTGCTTCTCATTATAGTTTGGTCTGCCACAAAGCTACTCTAAAATAATGAACTATGGAGATGGACACACTCGCCGATAAAATCAAGCAATGGGCAATAGAACTCGGTTTTAACGATGTTGGTTTCGCTAATACTGAATTGCACGATTATGAACTCAGACTACTCGATTGGCTAGGCAACGATATGCATGGCGAGATGCATTTTATGGAAAAGCATGGCAAAAAGCGTAGCAGACCAGAAAAACTGGTTAAGGGTACAGTCAGCATCATATCGGTACGCATGAATTATCTTGATAAGGACGCCGAAGATGCAAACGCTATTTTAGAGCAACCAGAGAAGGCTTATATCTCGCGTTATGCTTTAGGGCGCGACTATCACAAATTGATCCGCAAAAAGTTACAATGCCTAGCCGATAGAATCACCCAAACCATCGGCCCTTTCACTTATCGGGCATTCAGTGACAGTGCGCCGGTGCTAGAAAAACCACTGGCCGAACAAGCCGGACTAGGCTGGATAGGCAAGCATACACTGTTGCTCAATCGCACCGCTGGGTCGTGGTTTTTCTTAGGTGAATTGTATACCGACTTGGCACTGCCACAGTCTACTCCGGTGGCTGATCACTGCGGTAGCTGTACGCGTTGTATAGATATATGCCCAACGCAAGCAATCGTTGCACCCTATAAGCTCGATGCCAGACGATGCATCGCATATTTAACGATAGAGTTTAAGGGTTCCATCCCTTTGGCGTTGCGGCCGTTGGTGGGTAATCGTATATTCGGCTGCGATGATTGCCAACTGGTTTGTCCATGGAATCGTTATGCTGGCTATGCCATTGAGGAAAAATTTCGCACCCAGCATAATTTGGATGCGATTGACTTGGTTGAATTATTTGCTTGGAGTGAGCAAGAGTTCCATCACAAACTAGCAGGTACTGCTATCAAGCGTAGCGGCTATGAGTGCTGGCTTAGAAACATTGCCGTGGCACTAGGCAACGCACCACCTAGCGAACAGGTGATACAGGCGTTAAAGTCTCGCCTGCATTATCCTTCCGAGATAGTGCGCGAACATGTGCAGTGGGCAATTGCGCAGCACGCCTGATAGCAAGCAAAGTCAGTCACCTTGTCGGCGCCACACCATATATTTGTCTATCAATCCGCGCGTCGACGAATCCAGTGTCGCGAGCATATCGCTTTCATCCTCACACTTGTTGTTTTTCAAGTAATCAAAAAACCTATCGGCTAATTGTTTGCCCCGCTCTACACCCCACTGATCAAAAGAATTTATGCCCCAGATCAAACCTTCGCAGAAAACCTTGTGCTCGTATAAAGCGATGAGTGATCCTAGAGTATGCGCGGTGAGCTTACGCAACATAATCGTATTGCTAGGCCGGTCGCCTGGGTGTATGCGCTCGGGGGCGGCGTCTTGCATACCCTGCATGAGTGCGAGAGATTGTGCGAAGCAATTTGCCTGCGGCCAAGTGTTGCTAGCGATTTTATAATCAGTGCTGCCAATGTCGGCAGTAACAATAAAATCAGTCGGAATCATCTGCGATCCTTGGTGTAGTAATTGATAATAAGCATGCTGTCCATTGAGTGCATTGCCACCCCATATCACCGGCGCGGTATCACCATCAACCTGCCTACCGTATCTATCTACTTGCTTACCGTTGCTTTCCATTTCTACTTGCTGAAAATAATTGGCAAACAATTCCAACCTAGTGTCGTAGCACAAAATGGCATGACTGTGGGCACGATAGAAATTGTTATACCATACACTCAGCAATGCCAAAATAACCGGCATATTATCTTTCGGTGCAGCAGTTTGAAAATGGCAATCCATTTGATAAGCACCCGCTAATAATTCTTCGAACACCTCAATACCTAAATCCACTGCCAGCGGCAGACCTGCTGCCGAACATAAAGAATAGCGACCCCCGATAGTTTGCGGTATTGCTAAACAATACTCTGCGGCAATGCCGAACTCAGCGGCTTCGGCATGATTGGCGGTCACGGCAATCATCTGATGTTGCGCATTGTCACCAAGCCAAGCTCGGGCATAGCGCGCATTCATCAAAGTTTCCTTTGTTTTGAACTTCTTAGATACAACAATAAAACAAGTATGCGCAGGATCTAGTTCAGCCAACAAAGACTCCAGCTCTCCGCAGCCCGCAGTAGAAACAAAATGCATCCTAGAAGGTGTTCGCTTGTACGACTTCAGTGCACGGCAAGCCATTGCTGGCGCCAAATGTGAGCCCCCTATTCCTAGACTCACTACATCAGTAATCGTTGCACCACAGACACTGTGAGGACTAACGCCGGACAACTCCCGGCACACAGTCCGCATCTGTTGTCTAGTCGCAAGTATCTTAGCAGCTAAGTCTTTGCCGTTTGATCTGGTGGATAACTGGTAAGGGCGGCGTAAAATCGTGTGCAAAACCGCTTGATTTTCACTCACATTGATTGCATCACCGCTGAATAGTCGTTCTCGCCAATCGGCAAAATCCGATAATTGCAGCAATTCTATCAACAGTTCTAGAGTTCCTTCGTTAAATTTATTTTTTGAATAATCCAAAAATAAGTCGTTGACTTCTAGCGAATATCTATCAAACCGTTGCGCATCTTGGGTGAATAAGTCGCACAGCCGCACGGCTTGCGTTTGCGCATAGTGCTTGTTGAGTCTTTTAAGGATTGCTTGTTTATCAGGATTTTCCACTGGATTTTTTTATATCACTCAATAATACGGCTATTATACAGCGAACACCTACGGCTGTATGCACTATCACGCATAGTCCTCCTCGAGTGATACGATATAGTAGAATAATAAAATGCTACTAAAAATCTAGAAAAAAACCGTTTAGTTAACTGATGATAAAAACATACCAGCACGGCATCGCCTCTAATAATGTGCAGTTTGTGCATTTACTGCTACAGGTGTTTTTTGTTGGTTTAGCATGGGGGGTGATGCGCACTGTTGTTCCAGTGCTAGCCGAAACCGAATTCGGCATGCCGGAAGACGCCTTTACACTACTCTCGTCTTTTGTCATCACTTTCGGCTGTGTCAAAGGGACATTAAATTTTGTCGCCGGACGGCTCTCTGAGAAGTTGGGTCGTAGATATATTCTGATAGCTGGCTGGCTAACTGCAATACCAGTGCCGTGGATGATTTTTTATGCCCCCAACTGGAATTGGATTATTGTTTCAGCGATATTACTTGGCATCAACCAGGGATTATGCTGGTCAATGACGCAAACCGCTAAGATAGACATCGCTCATCTCAACGAGAGAGGGCTTGCCATAGGTCTAAACGAGTTCGCCGGCTATCTCGGAGTTGCAGCCTCTGGAGTCATTATTGGTTATATGTCGGAGATTCTGCCACCACGCGAGGCATTGCTATTGTTCGGTATCGTGGTTATTCTAGCGGCGCTGTTGTTTGCCTGGATTTGTGTGCAAGAAACTCTGCCGTGGATGCACGCCGAAGCCCGCAACCGACAACAACAAAATAATATCCAACAGTACAGCTACCGCGTTCATTCCATTCCAAACACGCCGACTACTTGGCAGGTTTTTGCTTGGGTCAGTTGGCACGATCGTAGAATGGCAGCTTTTAGTCAAGCGGGACTGGTAGAAAAATTCGTTGACACACTGATCTGGGTGTTTTATCCGGTCTATCTATACGAAAAGGGTGTGAGCCTCTTTCATATCGGCATCATCGTCGGTATATACGGTGCTGTCTGGGGAGTCTTGCAAACCTTAACCGGCAAGCTATCCGACCATATCGGCAGGATGAAGCCGATAGTTTTGGGAATGTGGATTTGCGCCATCGGCATAGCCATTAAGTTATACAGCGATGATGTGCTGTGGTGGTGTATTAGTTCGGCGATCACTGGTGCAGGCATGGCGCTGCTATACCCTAATCTCAGTGCTGCTGTCAGCGACATTAGCCATCCAAATTGGCGCGGTTCGGCAATTGGGGTTTATCGTTTTTGGCGCGATCTAGGATATGGAGTAGGCGCATTGATTTTAGGTCTCACCGCCGATATACACGGCGAAATTACTGGCAGTTTTGGCATAGTTATTATCGCTATGTTTTTATCCGGCTTACTGGTATGCTATTGGGGGCAAGAAACCTTACCTAAGTTAAGGAAATCGTTGCCCGGGCGATAGCAGATGGTGGAGAGATTGATATGCACATAGCAATAGTAGGCGGTAGCGGCTTTGTCGGAAATGTGCTAGCTGATATGCTGTTGGGCAGAGGCCACGAGGTTACTATCTTGAGCCGCAATCCGACTCCTCGGCAGTTGCATCCAGGCGCCCAGCTGCGAGTATACGAGCCGCATAATTTTTCTGAGCTATTATTAAAAGACTGCACGGGTGTGATCAATCTCGTAGGGATATTAAACAAACGCATGTTACACTCAGACGATTTTGATGCCGCACATGTCGTATTAGTCAAACATATTATCCGTTCGTGCCAAGCTGCAGGCATACGCCGCTATCTACATATGAGTGCCCTGCACGCGAACGCCGAAGGACCTAGCGAGTACCTAAAGACAAAATATGCCGGTGAAGCTGCAGCGTTGCAAGCAGAGAATCTGGATGTTACGAGCTTTCGGCCGTCGGTCATATTCGGTCCTAGAGATAGTTTTCTAAATCGCTTTGCCCGACTGATGAAATTATTAATCATCCCAATATTCCCATTAGCCTGCGCCAATACTCGCTTTGCACCGGTTTATGTGAACGACTTAGCAGAGCGGATTGTCAATAGCATAGACGATACACAAACCATCGGGCAGTGTATTAATCTCTGCGGTCCCAAACAATACACGCTTGAGCAAATAGTGAGTTATGTCGGACAACTTCTTGGTAAAAATATGCGAGTAATCTCTCTACCAGACGGTATAGCACAGCTGCAAGGTCGCGTGCTTGATTTTGTGCCGGGCAAACCCTTTAGCTACGATAACTATTTATCCTTGCAGGTAGACAGCGTCTGTGCACAGAGCGATTCTTTATGCGCTACCTCTATGGAGGACATTGCTCCCCAGTATATTAAATCGTAAATCCATAGCCTGTCGTTAGCCGATATAGATTAGAATAATGGACTAAAATAATGTATGGCTTTCGTTGAGAATCGTAAGGCTATCTTGTGTATTACTTGCGGGAAGATGAACCTATGTATACAAAAATAAAAGGTCGCTATATCTTTTTATTGGCAATCGCTGTTATAGTGCTAATGTTGTTTTGGCTACCCGTTATCGTCATCACTTTACTGATTGCCGCAGTGGTGCTTTGTATAGTGCCTGCTACCAGATTATGGTGTTTTAGCACACCGCTTTATCACCTGCTGAAAAAGTCTATGCCACCGGTCAGCGATACTGAGCGCGAGGTCATAGAGTCTGGTTCAACATGGTGGGAGAAAAGTTTATTTCAAGGACAACCAGACTGGTCGGGTCTGTTGTCTTTGCCGTCGCCGAAATTGAATGAAGCCGAACAAGGTTTTTTAGATAACGAAACCGAGGAACTCTGCAATCTGGTAGATGATTGGCAAATCAAGCAGCAAGCCGACCTAAGTCACCAAGCGTGGGAGTTTATAAAAACACGCCGCTTCTTCGGTATGATTATTCCCAAATACTATGGCGGTTTAGGTTTTTCTAACGCCGCACATTCGGCGGTTATCACCAAATTGGCAAGCCGTAGTGCAGTGCTGGCTACTACGGTCATGGTACCTAATTCTCTAGGACCTGCAGAATTACTCTTGAAATACGGTAGCGATAAACAAAAATCTGATTATCTGCCTAAGTTAGCACGCGGTGAAGAAGTGCCGTGCTTTGCACTGACCTCTTTACACGCTGGTTCAGATGCCGGTAGCATTGACGATTTCGGAGTCGTTTGCGAGGATGAATTTGACGGGCAACGGTGCTTAGGGTTACGGCTTACTTGGCGCAAACGTTATATTACGCTTGCCCCAGTCGCCACTCTAATCGGGCTGGCAGTTAAAGTGGTTGATCCGCAACAGCTACTTGATAAAGATATTTTTCATGGCAACAAAGAATTAGGTATTACCTGTGTATTAGTACCGGCGAATACACCTGGGGTAAATAAAGGACAGCGACACTCACCGCTGGACACTCTGTTTCAGAATGGTCCAACCTCTGGAGAGGGTGTTTTCGTACCGCTTGATTATGTCATCGGCGGTATGTCGATGATTGGACAAGGCTGGCGGATGCTCGTTGAATGTTTAGTCATAGGGCGTAGCTTATCCATCCCTGCGCTTGCCTCATCAGCGCAACAAAACGCACTTTATACGAGTAACGCATATGGTCGTTTGAGAGAGCAGTTTCGGCTTCCGATTGCCAAATTTGAAGGTGTGCAGAAGGAACTAGCACAACTGGCAATGAACACGACCACCACTGATGCGATGCGCCTACTTACCGTAGCTGCTATAGACGACGGCCATAAACCAGCGGTGGTCTCGGCGATAGTCAAGTACTACAGCACCGAAAACGCTCGCCATTCGGTCAATATCGCAATGGATATACACGGCGGTAAAGCAATTATGCAGGGACCTAAAAATTATCTCGCCAGCATATATAAAAGTATTCCTATCATCATTACCGTTGAAGGCGCAAATATTCTAACCCGTTCGTTGATGATCTTTGGGCAAGGTGCGCTACGCTGCCATCCATATTTATATAGCGAACTCAAATGCTTTAGCGACCAGAGCGAAAAATCAATCGCCGATTTTAATAGCTTGCTGGGAAAGCATACGCGCTATTTTCTGAAGACTCTCGTCAAAGCGCGTTGGACTGCGTTGACTAAAGCCCGTTTCTCGTCGGTGCCGGCAGACGCAGGCACTATGCGAAAGCATTATAGAAATGTTAACTATATTAGTGCTTTGTTCGCGTTTTTATCTAATCTGATCATTCTAACCTCAGGCGGCGGTTTTAAGAAAAAGGAAATTATATCGGGTTATTTCTCGGATGTACTGGCAATGATGTACGCAACAGGCGCACTGCTCAAACAGCACCATAATCGCTTACACCCAGAGATTGACAAGGACTTAACGGACCTGGCTTGTAGCGAATGCATACAACACGCTGAGGCCACGCTGCATAAAATCTGTCTTAATTTACCTAAACCGTTTAATTGGCTGAGTAGGTTCATACTCTTTCCTCTGGGCAAGCGCATCCGAGGAAGCAGTGAGCAATCTTATAGCCGATTAGCACAACAATTATATAGCTCCGATGACCTGAGTACATTATTAACGCCGGATATCCACCGAGAAAGTTTTGCGCACTTGAGCAACGCGGTATCGCTTAGCAGAGAAGTGACCGAACTGCGCAGTCAACTAAAAGCATACCCCAGAGCGATAGCACAAGATAACGAAAGCTGGCTATCCGACTTACAACAGCAAGGTATCATCAGTTCCGACGAATGTGACAAACTCAAATCGTGGCAACAAGCGGTTGACGAGGTATTAGAGGTAGATAGTTTTGACTCTATCTAAACGACACCCAGCAATCAATAAAATAGCATTACTGGGGTGCGGCACGATGGGTAGCCAAATTGCTGCACATTGCGCTAATGCCGGCTTGGACACATTGTTATACGGAATCACTAGCGATGCATCGCATCGCGACAGTGCTGCGTACGCCATAAATCATTTGCGCAAATTAAAACCACCGCCGTTGGCAACCGCCGACGCAGGAGATTATTTGACGGCGGTTGATTATCAACAGCTAGATTTGCTCAAGGACTGTGATTTGATAATTGAAGCGGTCAGCGAAGACCTGGCAATCAAACAAAAGCTATACCAAAGAATCACTCCGCACTTAAAAGAACACTGCATCCTAGCAACCAATACTTCCGGCATCCGCATAGAGAAACTCGCCGACCAGTTAGAGCTAGACTTGCAAGCTAGATTTTGCGGGATGCATTTTTTTAATCCGCCACGCTATATGGAGTTGCTGGAACTAATCCCTTCAAGCCGCACTGATCCGTCGGTCATCTCGGAACTGGAAGTGTTTGCCACCAGCAGATTGGGCAAACATACCGTCGTTGCCAAAGATACGCCGGGGTTTATCGCCAACCGACTAGGGTTGTTTGCATTAATGAGCACACTGCATCACGCCGAGCGAATGGATTTAGGTTTTGATGTCGTTGATGAATTAACCGGCCGTTTGATAGGACGACCTAAAAGTGCTACTTGTAGGACTATAGATTTAGTCGGCATAGACATACTGAAAAGTGTCTGCACACAACTCTACGATGAACTGTCCGACGATCCGTGGCGTTCGCTATTTAAGTTCCCCGAATACCTAGATGCGCTGATAGAAAAAAATCGTATCGGAGCCAAAAGCGGCGCCGGGTTTTATCAAAAACAAAAAGACGGGGCGATCTATGTTTTAGATAGACATACGCAAAATTATATTCCACGCCAAAAATCTACCAACCATGAAATAAAAGATAAGATCAAAAAAATCTTTGACTCTCAAGCAACTACCGACAACGAACATCTGCAGTTTCTATACATGATACAGCGCGATCTTTTTCACTATGCAGCACATCACGCGCTTACTATTGCCCATAGTCTGCGCGATATAGACGCAGCGTTGCGCTGGGGTTTCGGTTGGCAACGAGGTATCTTTGAATACTGGCAATCTATAGGTTGGCAAACCGTTTGCCAACGGCTACAAAAAGATATAGCCGACAGAAAAACTTTAGCAGATGTGCCACTCGCCGATTGGACTGCCAATCCTAATTGCAAAATGATTTACTTTGACGACAAGGTATGGTCGCCGAAACACAACACTTACAAAATCACCTCAAAGAATCATATCTATCGCAAACAATCTTATGCTATGTCTTTTGTCGGACAACCGCAACACGGCAAGACTCTCTTTGAAAATGAAGCCTTGAGACTATGGCACGAAGACGACGAGATCGCCATCGTTAGCTTCAAGACCAAAATGCACACTCTGAATTATCAAGCCATAGTGGGCTTAGGCAAAGCGATAAAAATTGCTGAACAGAATTATCAAGGTCTAATCATTTGGCAACAACAAGCACCGTTTTGTGCCGGTGCCAACTTGCTTGAGGTGTTACTCGCAGCTAAAGTCGGTAAATTCACTAAAACCTCTGTAATAAGCCAGGCGAAAACCCTGCTATTACATATCGCCAAGCCAGAACTGCCGAGAATAGACGACTTGCCGCCTATAGATGCAGTGATTGAGACATTACAAAATACTTTTATGTATCTGCGTAATAGCCGCATCCCGACCATCGCTGCGGTGCAAGGTTTAGCCTTAGGTGGCGGCTGTGAGTTGTTGCTACATTGCGATCATGTGGTCGCAGCATTGGAAAGCTATATCGGTTTAGTTGAGATCGGAGTCGGTTTATTGCCAGCCGGCGGCGGCTGCAAGGAAATGGCTTACCGTGCCTACCAGCAGAGCATAGACGGTGACATCTATACGCCGCTACAAGCCTATTACCGCAATATCGCCACCGCTAAAATATCCTCTAGTGCATTAGAAGCCAAACAGATGGGCTATCTGCGCAGTAGCGATACGGTCATTATGAACGCTTATGAATTATTGTATGTTGCTAAGCAATATGTACGGGTACTAGACGCGTCTGGCTATCGCCCACCTAAACCCGAACAACCGTTTGCCGTCGCCGGCAGTACTGCAGCCGCTAACTTTAAGGGCTATCTTACAAACCTACACAAAGGTAACTATATCAGCGACTACGATTGCCATCTAGCCGGTACCATAGCCGAAGTATTATGCGCAGCGCCATTGCCAGCCAATCAAAAAATTCATGCCAAATGGTTATTGAACAATGAAAAGCAGATGTTTTTAAGTTTGCTCAACGAGAAAAAAACTCAGGCACGCATAGAACACATGCTAAAACATAACAAGCCGTTGAGAAACTAAAATGAAGCAAGGACGAGAAGCCTATATAGCCTTTGCGATACGCACTCCAGTCGGCAAGCGAGGTGGTATGTTCAAACACGAGCGGCCGGATAACCTGCTCGCTGCGGTGCTAAGTGCCATACTTAAGAAAAATCCTACGCTACCACCTAAGGCGATTGATGATGTGGTCGTCGGCTGTGCCATGCAAGAAGCTGAACAAGCATTCAATATCGCTAGAATTTCTTTACTACTCGCCGGATATCCGGCACGAGTGCCGGGCATGACTGTCAACCGCTTATGCGCATCAGGCTTGCAGAGCATTGCCATCGCCGCTGAGCGTATCTGCTTAAATCAAGCTGAAGTTATGGTCGCCGGCGGTGTCGAGAGCATGAGTCTGATACCAATGACTGGACACCGACCGGCACTCAACCCACGGTTGTTTGACGATCAGCATATTGCGATTGCCTACGGGATGGGAATTACCGCTGAGAATGTCGCAACGCATTACCGTATTAGCGGCGACGCACAAAACCACTTTGCATTATCCAGCCACCGCAAAGCGTGCGCAGCGATACAGCAAGGTGCATTCACCGAAGAGATACTTCCCTATCATCTCGTCAGTACGACTCAACAAGAGGACAGTGAGGATATTAAAACCGCAAAACAAACATTGACCACCGACGAAGGACCGCGCACTGATACTTCGGCTGATGCGCTGCGCAAACTAAAACCAGTTTTTGCCGAAAACGGTTCGGTAACCGCCGGCAACAGCTCCCAAATGAGCGACGGTGCAGCAGCGTTGTTAATCTGTAGCGAGAAGGCACTCGTGCAATACGACTTGCAACCAATGGCTCGTTATGTGGGCTATGCGGTCACTGGTGTCGCACCGGAAATTATGGGTATAGGTCCGATCTATGCAATTCCTAAAGTATTGGAACAGTGCAAAATGAAACAAGAGCAACTCAGCTGGATTGAATTAAACGAAGCATTTGCTGCACAAAGCCTAGCGGTGGTAGAGCACTTGAAACTCGCCGCTGAAGTTGTCAACCCACTAGGTGGCGCAATTGCGTTGGGGCACCCACTGGGTGCGAGCGGTGCGATACGAACCACGACTCTCTTGCACGGCATGCAAAAGAACAAATTACATTACGGGATGACCACCATGTGTGTCGGCACCGGCATGGGGGCCGCTGCCATCTTTGAAAATATCCTATGAACACATAGAGACCAGCGAGATGATACCAAAGTACCTGCGCATCCTCTCTATAGATGGCGGTGGTATGCGCGGACTTATCTCAGCTTATGTGCTCGCTGATCTGGAAGAGCGCCTACAACAATTAAGCGGCGACCCGAATGTAGGGATAAGCGATTACTTTGATTTAATAGTCGGCACCAGTACGGGTGCGATTATCGGTTCGGCTTTATTGCTTCCGAATAAAGCGGACAGCAAAAGATACACCGCCGAACAAATCGTAAAACTCTATAAAGAGCAAGGCAATGAAATTTTTGAGAGTTCTATATGGCAGACCATTAAATCTTTTAAGGGTTTTATCGATGCCAAATTCTCCGATTCAGGAATACGCAATGTATTAAAACAACACTTCAAAGATGTCGAATTGAAGGATCTAACCAAGCCCTGCTTGTTCACTGCGTATGATCTAATCGGCAGCGGCATATTCTTTTTCAGACAACACAAGGCAACACAACAAGCGCACTACAATTTTTTCGTGCGTGATATGATTAGAGCTTGCACTGCGGCACCGGTGTTATTTCCGGTCGCCGAGATACGTTCAACCGTCAACCGTCTTTATTATTTGATAGACGGTGGCGTTTACGCCTATAACCCTGCTTTGTGTGCCTATGCCGAAATACGCGAAATATTCCCACGCATACGCGCTAATAATCTGTTGATGCTATCGGTGAGTGGCGGCACCGCCAACGAATTGCAGCAAGACGACAACGAGTTTAAGGATTGGGGGGCATGGGATTGGATTAAAGTGATACAGCATATCGCTTTCTCCGGACAAGCTGATGTCGCCGATTACCAACTCAAGCAGATGTTTCTAACCTGCGAGGAACGCGGTCAATACTTGCGGGTCTGCCCTTCTATAGGGAAGGAAATTTTAGATTCAGATGACGCTGGGGAAGAGAATTTGATGCAAATGCACGATATCGCAACTGCATTAATAGAGAAAAATAAACAGCTGATGGATAATTTCGTCGGCTTACTGATGAAACAAACCGCAGCAAAGCAACCACCTTGGGCTGAAACAACCGATAATAACTAATTGAGTATTATGAAAACCGAAACACTTGAACAAAACTCCACAGCGACACTCGTCTCTATACTTGACGAGGTTTGTGCAACGCATCACTCAGCAGTTGCATTTACCAATTTCAACTCACAGCTTAGTTATCGTGAGCTCAACGAAAAGTCGGATGCCTTTGCGCGCTATTTAATCAGCCATCCGAAGATTAACCACGGTGATCGCATCGCTATTATGATGCCTAATTTACTGCAGTATCCGGTAGTTTTATTTGGCATCCTCAAAGCTGGCATGATTGCAACAAACATCAATCCGCTCTATAAAAGAAATGAACTATTACATCAATTAAAAGACAGTGGCGCACGGATGATAGTCGTTATAAAATTTGCTTACCAATTAGTTTCCGATGTCATCCCTGAGACCGATATTCAACAGGTAATCCTCACTGGAGTAGGTGACTTTTTGACTTTCCCCAAATCACTACTACTCAATATCGCTACTGGTGGCTTGCCCACTAGGCTAGTCTCGGCAGGTGGCAATGCTATACACTTAAATAAAGCGCTGAAATACGGTCAGGCACTGCACCACCAACTGCCGGCGATACGCTCAGACGATACCGCACTGTTGCAATATACTGGTGGCACTACCGGTTATGCCAAAGGGGCGATGCTGAGTCACGCCAACCTCGTTGCCAACCTGAATCAAATGGAGAAATGCTTCGGTTACCTAAAAGATTCCGCTGCTAAAGAAGTCATAGTAACGGCGTTGCCGCTTTATCATATCTTTAGCTTGACGGTGAATTGCTTATTGTTCGTAAAGCTCGGACATCAAAATTTATTGATTAGCGACCCGCGCAATATAAAATCTTTAATCAGAACCTTAAAGAAAAATCACTTCACAGCCATAACTGGTGTGAGTACATTATTCCAAGCACTGGTCGACCAACCTGAATTTTCTGAGATTGATTTCTCCAGATTGCGCGCAGTGATTGGCGGCGGCATGGCGGTGCATAAAAATACTGCCGCTGCTTGGCAAAAAATTACCGGCACCATCATACTGCAAGGCTACGGCCTTACTGAGACTTCACCAGTCGTCTGCGTTAACCCACCCGATGTCAAAGAGTTTAATGGCAGCGTCGGCTTGCCATTGTCGGCAACCGAAATTAGCATACGCGACGGACACGGTAAAGAGCTGCCGATAGGTGAACACGGGGAAGTATGTATACGCGGGCCACAAGTGATGCAAGGCTATTGGAAACAAACAGAAGAAACCGCAAAGGCAATAGACACACAAGGCTGGTTTAGAAGCGGCGATATTGGCTATATCGGAGAAGGTGGTTATATCTATCTCGTTGAACGACTCAAAAACCTGATTATCGTCTCCGGCTTTAATGTCTATCCTAGCGAGATTGAGCAAACCTTATGCGAACATCCGAACATCGCCGAGGCAGCCTGTATTGGTATTGAAGACCAACATTCCGGGCAAAGAGTTAAAGCATTTGTTGTAGAACGAAAGTCTGGGGTATTGAGCGACACCGATATTATTGCATTTTGCAAAGAACGCTTAGCAGGCTACAAAATACCCAGTCAAATTGAATTTCGTAGTAGTCTACCTAAATCGAATGCTGGGAAAATACTGCACAGAGAACTCTAATGCCGACCAGTTATACTAGCTGTTGGTTTATCTTGTCTAACTTTTCCAAATGCTCGGGCGAAGCAATATCTCTACGATAGACTAATGCACTGCGCACATAGTTATCAATCGCTTGATTAATTAAGTCGGCAGCCTGAGCAATATCGTCCGCTATCATACCCAGGGCTAATACTCGTGACTTCTTGAGGGTAACATAAGTATTGTTTGCTTCGCTTCTGACACACGATGCATAATAAAGTTGTATGCCAGCATCTTTGATCGCCTGTTCGTTTACCGTAAATTCTATCTCTTTATCACTGACTTCTGGGTATTCCTCGGCAACCAGATACTTGATAACGCTTGCTTTGCTTAAAAATTGGACGCTATCTTTGACCAAACATTCGTTATATATATCTTTAATGATATTAGCAAACGAGGTTTTTAGAATGGACAGTATATTCAGCCCTTCGGGGTCACCAAATCGACTGTTAAATTCCATGAACCTTATGCCTTTGCTGGTCTTAAAAAAACCGCCGTTCAGAATGCCTTTGAAGCGGTTATTTTTCTCTGCCAGAGAGAGAATTATCCGCTCCATAATAGTACGACAATTGGCAAAATCTACTTCGTCCATAAAGGGTAACCGTTCTTCGTTAGCGGTAAAACACCCCATACCGCCAGTGCCCGGCCCCGTATCTCCTTCTTCTCGATACGGGTAATCATAGCTAGCCGGCGACATGAGCAGTGTCTTGCCATCAGTAAAACCCATGACAGTGAATTCTATTCCGTCTAGCTTTTCAACTAAAAGCACTTTCGCTTTTTCATTTTGTTCCAGTAGGGAAGCGGCATATTCCATACTGTCTTGGTAAGTGTTTAGATGCTCGCCCATCACCTTAACGCCTTTACCACCCGTTAATCCCTGTGGCTTTACAACCATCGCGAGTTTTTCATTCTTAAAATCATTGATCGCACTGGCAAGTTCCTGTTGCGAGGAGACAATCCTATAAAACGGCGTAAACTCCGGACACACTTCGTTCATTAATTCGATCGAATAAACCTTATCCCACTCAATGCGGGTTGCCTTTTGGGTTCCTCCGACAGCCTTGATACCATTGCCTAGCAGTTCGTCAACGACACCGTTTGCCAACGGTGCATCGGCATTGACAAAGGCATAATCTATTTTGCATTGCTTTGCAAAGCGCACAATCGCCTGTGCGTCGGTCGTGTTCTCTACCAAGTACTGACCTGCGGTTTTTTCTACGCAATCAATGATAGTCGGGTTTTTATGGTCAATGACAGCATAGATAGAAATATCGGATTCTTTGGCAAGGCTCAGTGCAAAAGCACTTTCACGCCCACCGCTACCGACGATTAAAAACTTTTCCCTTGTTGGCTGCATAGAAATAAGGCATTGAAATTAACATTGTAGCCACTACGAACATCATTGTCTATCGGAATAATACTGTGCGCAGGTCTAAAGCTTTAGCAATGCTTTGTAGTACATCATGAGCAGAAATAATTTCTCGGTAATCTATTTGTGTCATTAGTATGAATTAATTGCATGAAAACCTTTTTTTGATTAGCTGTTTATTGGCAGTTATACCAAAGATTTTCAACAACTCGATCATTTAATAAGCAAACCTTACCGTTGCTTGCTTCCGTTAGAGACAAACATCAGGGCAAAAAGCCAAAGATTTAAGAATTAAAGCGTCCGGGCAACACGGAACCCGTAGTCGCTGCCACGGTCGGACGCATCGTTCCAGATTCGATGAGCGGAGCGAAGGTCCCTTGGAATGATGTCGAACCAGGAACCGCCACGCAACACGCGGACATCGCTATCAAAACTGCAATGACTCACCCAAGCACTACCATCCATTGATGCACCGTCGTAGTCATCGTGCCAACAATCCTCTACCCATTCCCATACATTACCGTGGACATCTTGCAAACCAAATGCGTTGGCAGGATAACTGCCCACTACCACAGTGCCACCATCTTGATTATTAAAGTTCGCCATATTCTTAGAAATCGTTGGTCCAAAAGTGTAGGCTGTTGTCGTGCCTGCTCTTGCCGCATATTCCCATTCCGCTTCGCTTAATAAACGATACTGATGACCAGTTTTCACAGATAACCAGTGAGCAAAACCGGTAGCATCTTTCCACGATACATTTACAACAGGATGTGCATCGCTCTGCTTAAAGAAAGTATTGCGCCACTCGCTGCTGCCAAGCCCTCCCGTTTCATCAATAAATGCTGCGTATTCTCGAACAGTCACCTCGTATTTACCAACCGCAAAAGGTTTAGCAATCGTGACCTTATGCTGCGGCCCTTCGTTCTTATCTCTTCCAGCCTCATCTGCTGGAGCACCCATCATAAAGCTACCTGCCGGCACAACCACCATCACTGGACAGATGCTACAATCTTGGAAAGTATCGCTCGCTTGATAACGCGACTCGGCAGATGTTAAGCATGAAAATAATAGCAATAGCAAAAATAGATCTATACGCAATTTGCCAGCTAGTCTGTTGAATTTGGTTGCGTTGTTTTGTCTAAAGTAATCCATTTTGTCTTTCTCTATATCTTGCATATGTTTTCCTTTGTTAATTAGGTGTCCCCTCCTAGTTTATCTGAACTTAAACTGACACAATTTAGATTACCGCCTCAAATAATCGCCTAGTAATTTATTTGTGTCATCAGTTTATGAATTCCTTGCATGAAAACCTTCTTTTGATTAGCTGCTTATTGTCACTGATACTGGAGATTTTCAACAACTCGATCATTTAATCGGCAAACCTCACCATTGCTTGCCTCTGTGAGAGACAAACATCAGGGTAAAAAGCTAAAGAGCCAAGAATTAAAGCGTCCGGGCAACACGAAACCCAACGGAGTTGTGACGGATCGCCGCACCTTCTGCTAGGCGAACAGCAGAGCGCAGGTCTATAGAGTGGAAGAGCCAGGAACCGCCACGCAACATGTTGAATGACTCATCCTCGCAACTACTCAGCCAAGCGCTACCGTCGGTCGGTGCACCGTTATAGTCTCGATGCCAACAATCCTCTACCCACTCCCATACATTGCCGTGGACATCGTGCAAACCGAATGCATTGGCAGGATAACTGCCCACTGCCACAGTACCGCCATTGTTATTATTAAAGTTCACCATATTCTTAGAAATCGTTGGTCCGAAAGTATAAGATGTTGTCGTGCCTGCTCTTGCCACATATTCCCATTCTGCTTCGCTTAATAAACGATACTGATGACCGGTTTTCACAGATAACCAGTGAGTAAAACCGGTAGCATCTTCCCACGATACACTGACAACAGGATGTGCATCGCTCTGCTTAAAGAATGTATTGCGCCACTCGTTGCTGCCAAGCCCTCCCGTTTCATCAATAAATGCTGCGTATTCCCGGACAGTCACCTCATATTTACCAACCGCAAAAGGTTTAGCAATCGTGACCTGATGTTGAGGCCTTTCGTCCTCAGTTCTCCTACCTCCATCTTCTGAAGAACCCATCATAAAGCTACCTGCCGGCACAACCACCATTACCGGACAGATGCTACAATCTTGGAAAGTATCGCCCGCTTGGTAACGCGACTCAGCAGATGCTAGGCATGAAAATAATAGAAATAGCAAAAATAAATCTATACGCAATTTGCCGACTAGTCTATTGGATTTGGTTGCGTTGTTTTGTCTAAAGTAATCCATTTTGTCTTTCTCTATATCTTTCATATGCCTTCCTCCGTTAATTAGATCTCCCCACCTAGTTTATCTTAACTCAAACTTACGCAATTTAGATGACCGCCATCCTTATTTAGGCAATATTTAAGCTACGCTCTTACTGCTTTCATTTTCATATATGGGCTCATACGGCTTATAGCTTCGGCTGGATTAACCATGATCAAATTTATGAACGATCTATTAGATTTGAAAGAGCAGCTGAAACGAAAATAACACCTGACACCAACATCCTTAAAACCGCATAACTTCATAGGTATTAAGTATAGCTCGCGCTGAGATCGTTGCTGTATCGCGAGCTATGAGCTTCGTTTTTTTAGAACAAGATGGCTATTAAAGCATTTTAGCTATGAAACTAGTAATTGCGGTGTATATTCCTATTGCTATAACCAGACGCCAGGTTAGTTGCTCTTTCAACTCTGCCAAACCTGCTTTTAAGTCTGCCTTAGTCGCAACATCCTTTGAACTCGCAACATCGGCGACTGCTTCCTTCGCTTCATCCGGCGAAAGGCCTAGCTTTGTAAGTGCGTTGTATAAAGCTATCTCTGACATCTTTATTCTCCTTGATGGTGTCTCAATTGATATTATAGTACACCCGCCCACAGACAACAAACGAATTCTGCATAGAGTCATGGTTCAAAACTTCGCTGATCGTGATTTAACATAAACTGCTTATTCGCAGGTATTTCTTATCTTCGCCTAAAATCGGTGATCTCCAATCCACGTTACGGTCGTGAGCGCAGGCCACCACACACGGCTAAAGTCCTGGATAAAGCCGGCAGGTCAAAGATTAGTAGATGACGGTAAGGTAGTAATATCAAAAAACTTGCAATACCGCCATCAGTTCTCAACATCAATGAATCATTGATGTGAAAATTATCTGAAAAAAGACCGAGAGAGTTGCCAGGTTAATGATCATTTGGTTAACGATCATTTAGTAAGCCGAAGGTAGTCACTGGCGGAGAGGGGGGGATTCGAACCCCCGGATCGCTTGCGCGATCTTCGGTTTTCAAGACCGATGCCTTCGACCGCTCGGCCACCTCTCCATTGCGACTAAAAGAACTATCAATTATAAACAAATAACCGACGATGTGCTGATAACCAAAGGCGGAGAAGTGGCGATTTTAATATAAATTTAATTTACTTTCACTCAAGACGGGGGATAACTATCGGCTAGCCCGTGCAATGGCTTCAAAGTCTACCTCTTTGTACATAAAGCTCTGCTTATCAAATAGCTTATTACCGTATTGGTCTATCCAATCCTTATGGTAGCTCAGAGTATATTCGCCAGGTGGCATAACATTGAATATCACATTGTATTTGTCGGTGATCTTACCAGGCAATGCCATATTACGAGCATAGTGCAAATTATCAATCAAGTTGATATGCGGCACCAAATCTACGGTTGCTATGGCACCGGTTTCTGCATTGATAACTTGAGCAGTCATCACTAAATAGCCGACGAATCCTCCAGCCGGCGTCCCTTCGGGGATATCGTCCTCTGCCCAGTTCACTCGTGCCTCTATATGTACATGGGTTTGATCCTCAGGCAAATTATAGCCGGCCGGCATAACCGTATCTTTAACAGCTCCTTCAAAGATAAGCTGTATGCCCGGTTCTATAATCTCTTCACCAATGACTAGCTCTTCGGCATTCGCCACTTGGATAGCGAATAACGCCGATATACAAAATGCAAATAAAGTTTTCATAATGATCTCCTTGTTTAAGTTAAATATAAAATTGCAAGACGATGCTTGCCCAGTTTAGTTATCATAATATTCGTATCGCAATAACTTCATAAACTAGTGTGCGATGCCATATATCATATAAAATTAAGTTTATGCTCTTCTTAGCCACAAAAAAACACCGGTTGCTGAGAGAAATACAAGCAGCAAAGCGGCGATGTCGGCAATCACAACTCCGATGTTGCCGAACAGACGACCGCTGTGAAAATCCAATAACAAACGCTCCCAACTTATCAAATGATTATTGGCATGCACAAGTATCACTTCTCGCATTGACATGGGTAGCTCGCTATCGGTAGCAGGAGTAGTCCATACGATTGATCCACGGCGATAGACTTGCCAGTCTTGCGCAGTCTCATCGACCAGCCAGTCACCATTTAAACCACCGACTATCAAGGCACCGTCGCGATTGCGACCTATTTTATTTATCAAATTGGGTAAACCGTTAAAAATGGAGAGCTCCTCTACTATCTCTCCTTGTTTGGTTAGTATCCATAGTTTGTTATCTCCGACAATCCATAGATAAGTCCCATCCTCAATAGCACCCTTTAAATTGTTTAACTCAAGCAAAGCAACATATTGCCCGTCTATATAAAGAGAATTACCAGCTTGCGAAACCCAGTAATTATCGGTCCGGTAATTCGTTGTCTCTCGGACCGTCGTGCTATAGAGAGATTCAGCAAGATAACTCGGCATATAACGGTGGTCCAAATCAAACCAGGAACCATGTTGTATAGCTAATCCAGTGATCACGAAAATAAACAGAAAAATAAAGCTACTGATGCCTATGCTACGATGTAGTTGGCGATACATATCAAGTTGTGCTAGTGGAATTAAGAGGTAACCGAATTATGCAGTACCAAAGCAAGCCTAGCTAGCTTGGTGACTGCACGCACCGACAAAGTAGCCCCAGAAATATTATCTATGTTACGATCGAGTTTTAAGCTATCGTTTAGTAGCTTTGCATCAGTAAATTGTCGGGCAAAAGAGTCGTAGCGAACCTCCCAGCCGCGGCTCTCACGAAAAATTAATACTTTCATTTCACTGATACGGTTAGCATCAATTGAAAAACCACTGGTAATCAGCCTCTCCTTACCAATTTCTTCTAATATCCAGACACTGCGGTCAGCCTTGAGCCAATAACGAATCCTAAACTTACTATATTTACCACCCAACACCTTTTTAATCGACTCTTTAAGCGCCTGATCTGGATAGAGCATAGAAGGTTTGGGCGGCTCACCGTTAAAATGACGGGATACAAAAATATCCGGTGCTTCGTATATACTTTCTATTGCAAAAAGCGATGATGGAGATGCAACGACTAATAACGCCGCCCAAAAGTAAAAAATGGCTTTTAGCCTATTGAGTTGTAATCTATTCATTGCTACCAAACTCTTAAAAATTAATGACTGACCGTCTCGCAATCAAGCAAGCCTCAGAGGTGCAATCCGAGTAATAATGCACTGGCATATGATATGTCGCAAATTGGTGACTGGGATGAAAATTATTATCACCAAGCAGCAACATAGCTTATACAAATGGGCGCACCTCCGAAACTCGTACGAGTAAATAACCGATGGCCACTCTGCATGAGGAAGGACAAGCTGGCGAAATATCAATCATGGAATGATATCTGCGGCAGTCCACAAATATATCTGTTGTGAGGTAGTACTTATTATAGCAAGGAGAAGGTAACATACTACTATCAAGCAACAAAAATCTTCAATTTCCGCTTGTCTTCCCAAAATCAAAGTGTCATCCTTTATTTACTATTGTCAAAACTCATATCCGACTCCCAAATTAAATCCATCAAAATCTCTTCTACGATCACCTCTGTTATCGTGTTCACGATCGACGAAATCCGCTTTGAAAACCGTGCTTTCACTTAACCAATAATTAAAACCTACCGACCACTGATCGAACTCATCCTGAGAGCGGCCACCTTCAACATCCTCGTAGCGAGCAAATACACCGAAGTGCTCGTTTAACCTAAAAGAAGGTTCCACATACCAACCTTGTTGTTGGTCATAATCATTCGCTTTTATTGGATTTTGTATTTGAGAACCGATATTTTGCGGATCTTCTATTTGAGAGTCCACATCTAGATCCCAGCCGGCATATAAAGCTCTCAAACCAAACGGACCTTTACTGTAAACCATATGCGCTACATATAGTATTGCGCCATCAATCGAATCATTACTGTCTTGTGTAATATCCGATTGATATTGCAAGCCAGCAGCCAACTCCAAGCCCGGCATGCCAGTATACTTAACACGACTAGTGACGGCGAAATTATCAGCATCAGCTAGGGCAGTTTTTTGTCTACCGCTACGAATACGAGCAGTGCCGTCACCTCTTACCGTATTTTTTACTTCATCAATTGTGCCGTCAGCAACTCTGTCAGGAGTTCCGTCAGAATCTGTGTCAGTAAGCCCGTCGTCCTTAATTCTCTGAATTGTCTTAACTTCCGTTGCGCCGTCATCAATTTTCAGTCCTTCGTGCAATGCAAGGTCAAAACTAAATCCATTATCCATGCGATGGGTGTAGGCAACACCACCTGCCCACCATGCCGTCGGGATAATAACATTCTCAACGGTATTACGTTCAACACCATAGAAACTCGGCGGTTCGTGGGTTTCGTTCATAATACCTATAGGTAATAGAAAGACACCAGCACGAGCGGTATTGCGCTCGTTAAAGTCGTATTCTATAAAAGCCTGTTCAAGCTCCACTTCGCCCGGCTGGTCGTCACCAGCAAGTGCATGTTCAAGTTCCACTTCAGAGAAAAATCTTAATCGGTCATTAAACTCATGTCCGAAGAATAATACAAAACGATGGAAGTCTATCTCCTTTTTATTGTCGCGTCCTTCGACACTTAAATTGTTATAATGCAATTCACCGTATCCACCCATTGAAGTTTTATCCCAAAAAGATGAGGTTGAACCGTACGACTCAACTGCTTCTGCTGTTGCTTCAACCGCTTGTGCGTTTTGCGTAACATTCTCGTCTACCGACTCTAATTTTTCTTGCATGGCATTTAATCGCTCCTGCAGTTCTCTCATCTGTTGTTTAAGAATGGTAATCTCGTCGGTTTGAGCAAATACTGCTTGAGGTACTATCACAGTAAAGAATAAAAAACTGATAGTAGCCATCAATCCTGCTCGTGTCTTATTAAATAAATTATTCATCAAGTATGCTCCTTTTAATAACTATAAACATAATTAGTATTGTAATTGTAATAATTATAATTTATGTGTCAATGCTTTTAGAAGATATTTTTTTATGTTGTTTTATGAAGGTTTCACCAGCTGCAGAGGCAAGACACTCGTTGTTAGTCTCTTTCACGATACTGCTGTATGCTCTGTACAAACTGATATGCTGTCTGCCATAATCATATAGGCAAGTGTGCTTGCAGTGGCGTGCGACGAATGCTTATAAATAATCCCCAGTGCGAGGTTCGCAACATCAGCACAAACGACATGCCCTTAACAGGTTCTGCGTGATACTAGACGCACACCTATAGCAAAGGTAGTAAGGCGCCGCTATGGCTTAGTCGCGAGTAGGACTAGGTTTATGCCTGAGTTTATACCTGAGTTTATTCTGCAGAGGTAGCCGGTTGGTCCTCGCTTTCTAGGATGCGGTCTACCAAACACACATAAGCCATGGGTGCGTTGTCGCCTTTGCGAAAGCCGTGCTTGAGTATGCGTAGATAGCCGCCAGGGCGTTCACGATAGTGAGGACCTAGGTCAGTAAATAATTTTTCCACTGCTGACTTGTCGCGTAGTTTGGCAAACGCGCGTCTGCGCGATGCGACACTGTCGTGCTTGGCAAGTGTGATAATAGGTTCTATAATCCGCCTTAATTCTTTGGCTTTAGCCAGTGTCGTATGTATTTTTTCATGTTCGATTAACGACACCGACATATTAGCAAAGAGGGCTTTACGGTGTGCCGAGTTGGTATTGAGCTTTCTGCCTGAATTAAGATGTCGCATGGTTTTATAGTCAAATCCTAATCGTGCCGCTCGGCATTAGAAGACCAAGTCGCAGCTAAATTAGCTGGTGGCCAATTTTCTATCTCCATGCCAAGCTCTAATCCGAGATTGGCAAGCAGATTTTTAATTTCAGTCAGAGATTTCTTGCCTAAATTAGGCGTTCTCATTAAATCCATCTCCGATCTCTTAACCAAGTCCCCTACATAGTATATTTTCTCAGATTTTAAGCAATTCGCCGAGCGCACCGTTAAGTCGAGCTCGTCCACTGGTTTCATTAACACCTCTTCTATCTCATCTTCAGAACTTTCTTGCTCAGCAGCTTTAACCTCTTCCAGATCTATGAACACACCCAACTGAGAGTAGAGTGTCATTGCTGCTTGACTAATCAGTTCTTCGGCAGTAACCGTGCCGTTAGTCTCCAACTCTAGAATTAATTTATCTAAATCAGCGCGTTTGCCGACGCGAGTATTCTCAACATTATAGGATACTCGTTTGATAGGGCTAAAACTCGCGTCTAGTAATAGACTACCTACCACTTGATTTTCTTTTTTCTCTTTGCGTACAACTGCTGGTTGATAGCCGCGACCTTTTTCTATCCATAAATCCATCTCCAACTCACCTTTAGGACTTAAATGAGCAATGACATGATCAGTGTTGGCAATTTCAACTACACTTTCCACTTGTATGTCGGCACCGGTTACGACGCTATTGCCCTTTTTGTGCACTTTTACCATCGTTGAGTCCTTTTCATACAACCTGATAGCTAACCCTTTTAGATTGAGCAAGATGTCTACGACATCTTCTTGCACGCCTTCAATGGTCGAATATTCATGCAGTACATTGCTAATCCTTGCTTCCACAACAGCTGCACCTGGCATCGCCGAAAATAAAACTCGGCGCATCGCATTGCCCAGAGTATGTCCGAAACCGGGCTCCAACGGTTGTATGAAGACACGCATTTTGTTATCAGAAAATCTTTGTATTTGAACCGAATCCGGTCTCAATAAATTAGTGTAGCTCACGCTTGCCTCCTAGGTCGCTTTATTTAGAGTACAGCTCAACCACGAGCGACTCATTAATATCTTGGGGTAAATCGGAACGCTGCGGATAAGATTCAAACACTGCCCGCAGTGCTTTCACATCTACCGTAATCCATTCGGCAAAACCTAGTTGCTCGGCTATATCGATCGCATCTTTAATTCTAAGTTGCTTTTTCGCTTTATCGGCAATCGCAATCGTGTCGGCAGGCTTCACCTGATACGAGGGTATATTAACCACTGTGCCGTTAACCGTGACCGCCTTATGACTGACCAGTTGGCGACTCTCAGCGCGGGTGCAGCCAAATCCTGAACGGTATACTACATTATCCAATCTACTTTCCAGTAGCCGCAATAAATTCTCACCAGTAGAACCACGTTCTTTGGCTGCCTTTTTATAATAATTTCTAAACTGCCTTTCCAACACACCGTAAATGCGGCGTAGCTTTTGCTTCTCGCGTAATTGTATGCCGTAGTCGGTCTGTCGCGGACGACGTTCCAACTGCTGTCCCGGCGGTCTCGTGATGTTACACTTTTTGTCTAACGAACGACCGCGACCTTTGAGCAACAGATCGGTGCCTTCGCGTTTGCTCAACTTACAAGTGGGACCTAAATACCGTGCCATTTTATCTGTCCTTTATATTCTTCGTTTCTTCGGTGGTCTGCAACCGTTGTGTGGTAGCGGAGTTACATCAGTTATGCTGACGATATTAAAGCCTTCGGCGTGTAATGCACGAATTGCCGATTCGCGCCCCGGACCCGGACCTCTAACCCGCACCGTAACATTTTTAACACCGTATTGCTGTGCTTGCTCGGCAGCCTTAGTTGCAGCAACTTGGGCGGCAAATGGTGTGCTTTTACGAGAACCCTTAAATCCGACCGCGCCAGCACTAGACCAACACAAGGTATCACCGGCCGGATCAGAAATAGTAACTATAGTATTATTAAAAGAGGAGTTAATGTGTGCAACTGCATCGGGGACCTCCCTCTTTATTTTTTTGCGCGCCTTAGTTTTAGCTTTTGATTGTGCCATAGTAATCTACTTTATTTCTTCATTTGCCGTCTCGGCCCTTTACGGGTACGAGCATTGGTTCTGGTACGCTGCCCTCGCACCGGCAGTCCGCGCCGATGCCGTATCCCTCTATAGCACCCTAAGTCCCTCAGCCGCTTTATGTTCAAGCTGATATCACGCCGCAAATCACCCTCGATGGTGTAATCGGTAATCGCTTGGCGTAATTTATCGAGGTCGGCTTCGGAAAGATCTTTAATTTTGCAAGCCGGTTCTATTTTAGTATTCGCACAAATTTCGCGCGCGCGAGTTCTACCTATACCAAAAATTGCAGTCAATGCAATCTCGGCATGCTTATGGTCAGGGATATTAACGCCTGCTATACGTGCCATTTTTTAACTATCTTGCTGTCTACAGTCGGAAGGGAAGAGCGATACATTATAAACTGTCTACGATGATTTAGCCAGATTTTTATTCAACCTTGCCGTTGCTTATGACGGCGGTCTTTGCAAATCACTCTGACTACTCCTTTTCTGCGCAATAATTTACAGTTGCGACATATTTTCTTAACCGATGCACCTACTTTCATAATGCCTCCATCACACTAATCTACGACTAGCGCCGCGTTTTTTCAGGTTTGCTTTCTTGAGCAAGCCTTCGTACTGCTGCGACATTAAATGGGTCTGCAGCTGTCCCATAAAATCCATAATGACGATCACAATAATCAGCAAAGAGGTACCACCAAAGTAAAATGGCACATTCCACGACAATATTAAGAACTCTGGTAACAAGCAAACTAGAGTGATATATATAGCACCCATCACTGTTAAACGGCTGAGTATATTATCTACATAACTCGCAGTTTGCTCACCGGGGCGTATACCGGGAATAAACGCACCGCTGCGCTTTAAGTTGTCGGCGGTATCTCTGGCATCAAACACTATCGCAGTGTAAAAAAAGCAAAAGAATATAATCGCAAAGGCATAAAAAGCAATATAAAGCGGTTGCCCTGGTGCTAATGCATTGGAGATTTCCGATAACCATCCCATCCCTTCGGCACGACCAAACCATTGGCCTAATGTAGCCGGGAATAGAATAATACTGGAAGCAAATATAGGTGGAATCACACCTGCCATGTTGAGCTTGAGTGGCAGGTGGCTTGACGGTGCTGAGAAAAGTCTCTGCCCACGCTGCTGTCTAGCATAATTTATCGTAATCCGCCGTTGCCCTTTCTCGGCAAACACGACAAAGGCAGTCACCGCAATCGCTAAAAACAAAATCAGCATAACCAATGGGGGGGACAGCTCGCCGGTGTTAGCCAACTCCAATGTGCCACCAAACGCAGACGGTAAACCGGCGACGATACCAGCGAAGATTATTATTGAGATACCATTACCTATACCCCGCTCGTTGATTTGCTCGCCCAACCACATCAAAAACATCGTTCCAGTAACCAGAGAAATTGCCACCACCGAAATAAAACCAAAACCGCTGATATAAGATACATTTTGGCTCTGCAATGCAATCGCCACACCTATTGCCTGAAAGGTTGCAAGCACAACCGTACCATAGCGGGTATATTTAGTAATCGTGCGGCGGCCTTGCTCGCCCTCCTTCTTTAGTTCTTTGAGGTAGGGGATAATCGCTGACATCAGCTGCATAATAATCGCCGAGGAAATATAAGGCATCACGCCTAGTGCGAACAAACTCAATCTTTCAAGTGCACCCCCGGAGAACATATTGAACATCGCCAATATAGTACCGCTTTGTTGTTCAAAAAATTGCGCCATTTGCACCGGATCTATCCCCGGCACTGGGATAAAGCTACCTAAGCGAAAAATCACCAACGCGAGTAATACGAAACCAATGCGTCTCTTCAGTTCGCTGTATTTACTGCCAGCTATGTTTGTCATTTGCGATGCTGCTGCAACCATCTTATTCTACCTTCCCACCAATTGATTCTATTTTCGCACGTGCTCCTTTGCTGAGTTTTACACCTTTTACAGTCACTGCTTTGCTTAAGCTGCCTGAGACAATTATCTTCGCTTCTTTTGTTTGTGTGGAAATAATCTTCGCTTGCTGCAAAGCAGCTATATCGCACACATCGCCAGATAATTTATTTAACTCGTGTAGCTTAACCTCGGCACATAGCTTAGCAGTACGAGAAGTAAAACCAATTTTAGGCAGCCGCCTTTGTAAAGGCATTTGTCCACCTTCAAACCCGACTTTGTGATAACCACCAGAGCGAGACTTCTGGCCTTTATGGCCACGCCCACAAGTCGTACCAACACCCGAACCATTGCCACGTCCCACCCGCTTGCGTGTCGTTTTACGCGCTACGGCTGCAAATGTATTAAGCGTTAAAATTGAATGTTCAGGCATTTTCCTCGACCTGTAAAAGATAAGCAATTTTATTGATCATGCCACGATTCTCTGGTGTGTCGGTTACCCACACTGGATTATGTATGCGCCTGATACCCAAACCTTGGGCGCACGCTTTGTGCTTTTTCAAGCGACCGCTGAGACTTTTAATCAGGGTTAATTTTATAAGTTTGTCATTCATGGCATTATATCCTTGATACTCAAACCTCTTTTTGCAGCAATGTCAGCAGGAGAACAGATGTTTTGTAACCCGTTGAGTGTTGCTTTAACAATGTTGACTGGGTTTCTCGAACCTATGCACTTTGCCAATACATTTTGAACACCGACTACTTCAAACACCGCGCGCATTGCACCACCAGCAATAATGCCAGTTCCTTCGGCAGCTGGCGACATATAAACTTTAGCTGCTCCATATTCGCCGATGATAGGATAGTAAAGGGTGTTTTCTTTGAGCGCAACTTCAACCATCGCCCGACGAGCGTTGCTCATCGCTTTGTGTATTGACAGCGGCACTTCTTTGGCTTTGCCGTAGCCGATGCCGATTTTACCAGCACCGTTGCCAACTACGGTCAATGCCGTAAAACCGAACTGGCGACCACCTTTGATTACTTTGGCAACGCGATTGACTGCAACCAGCTTTTCCAATAAACCATCGGTTGATTCAGCCATTTCTACATTAGACATATTTTTCTCACTCTTATAATTTGAAGTAAACCTAAAACTCTATACCGTTTTCACGCATCGCATCGGCTAAAGAACGAATACGCCCGTGATACTTAAAACCTGATCTATCAAATGCAATCCGCACAACACCACATTCCTTTATTTTAGTTGCCAGCATTTCCCCAACCTGCCGAGCCGAGGCGGTCTTATCGCCGCTTGCAGCGAAAGATTTACCCACTGTAGAAACCGCAGCCAGCGTCTTAGCGCCGCCTGGTGCTATTAATTGTGCGTATATATGACGAGAAGTCTTAAAAATACACACTCGGTGGGTATCTTTTAGGCGAGCGATTGCCGCGCGGGTTTTGGCTATACGCTTAATTGTCGATGGTGTATGCTTGCCTCTCATTAAATTACTATCCTTATTTCTTCTTTGCTTCTTTGCGAACTATTTGCTCGCCGGCATAGCGTATGCCCTTGCCTTTGTAAGGCTCAGGAGGATGAAAGGCACGAATCTCAGTGGCGACTTGCCCGACCTTTTGTTTGTCTATGCCTTTGACAACTATCTCAGTTGTACTCGGGGTCTCTACTGTAACACCGCTTATGACTTGATAATCAATCGGGTGCGAATAGCCTATTTGCAAATTCAATTTGTCCTTGCCTTTAGCTTGCGCTCTATATCCCACTCCAACTAATTCAAGTTTTCGTGTGAAGCCTTGCGCAACACCGGTAACTAAATTGTTCGTCAATGCGTGCATCGTCCCAGCTAAGGCTTTGGCATCGCCGTCGCTATAGTTAAACACGATGCCTTGTTCTTGTAACGAGCATTGAATCGCATCGTGTATCTGCAAGCTATTTTCTCCCTTGCTTCCTTTAGCGTGTATTTGTTGGCCATCTATTTTAACTTCAACCCCATCAGGGACCGGCACTGGTTTTTTAATCAATCTAGACATTCTATTCCACCACACATAAAATTTCGCCACCGCATTTAGTAGCCTTCGCCTTTTTACCGCTCATAACACCGCGTGAAGTAGAAAGTATAACCGTTCCCATACCACCCATTACCAGCGGAATATCGTTAACCCCTCGATAAATCCTCAGTCCTGGACGACTCGCGCGGCGTATCGCTGATATCACTGGCTTATCTTTATAATACTTAAGTTCTATGACCAACTCCTTTTGCAACTCTTTTTGATGGGCAGAATTAGTGTTCTCTTTAAATCCGTTAATATAGCCTTCCTCATGCAATACCTTAGCAATGGCGAGCTTTAGCTTAGAACTCGGCATGCTAACCTCAGCTTTTGCCCGCGCTTGGGCATTTCTGATACGGGTCAACATATCGGCGACCGGATCGCTCATACTCATCGCACTACCTCTCTTATCACCAACTGGATTTCATTAAGCCAGGTATATATCCTAGCATTGCGTACTCGCGCAGTTTATTGCGCCCCAGCCCGAACTTACGATAGTAGCCTTTAGGACGTCCAGTGATACGACAGCGGTTGCGTAATCTGGATGGACTGGAATTGCGTGGCAATTTCTGCAGAGCCAAAACAGCCTCAGCTTTATCCTCCGCTGAGGTATGCGGGCTTTTGATCTTCTGCCGCAATGCGTCGCGCTGCGCTTTATATTTCTGCACGATATGCTGGCGTTTCTTCTCTCGTTCTATCATACATACTTTAGCCATGGTTCTAATCCTTAAATGGAAAGTTGAATGCCGCAAGCAAGTGCTTAGCTTCTACATCAGTATTTGCACTGGTGGTAATTGCAATATCAAAACCGCTAATCCTGCTGATTTTGTCAAAATCTATTTCAGGAAAGATAATTTGCTCTTTAATACCCATATTGAAATTACCGCGTCCATCAAAGGATTTAGAACTGAGTCCGCGAAAATCTCTAATTCTAGGAATCGCAATATTAATGAGGCGTTCAAAAAAATCATACATCATGCTACGCCGTAGCGTCACCATACAACCTATAGGCCACCCTTCGCGTATGCTAAACCCAGCTATCGCTTTACGAGCATTTGTCACGACTGGGCGTTGGCCAGCAATCAGTGCCATTTCGTTCTGTGCAACTTTGAGGTTGTTTTTATCTCTGGCTAAATCACCCAAGCCCATATTTAAGGTGATTTTGATTAAGCGTGGTACCGCCATTGGATTCTTGTAGCCGGGAGTCTCCATTAATTGCTTGACTACCTCTTTTTTATAAAAAGAACCAAAGCGCGACATCAGTTTATCTCCTCGTTGCTTTTCTTGAAGTAACGAACTTTATTGCCGTCTTCGTTAATCTTAAAACCGACACGCTCACCTTTGTTAGTTTTAGGGTTATATAACATCACATTGGATATATGTAACGGACTCTCGCGCTCAATAATGCCACCCTGCTCTCCTTTATCAGGATTAGGGCGCACCATTTTCTTTACGATGTTGACATTCTCAACCACTATCGTATCGTTCTCCGGTATCACGCTTAATACTCTTCCTTGTTGACCTTTATTTCTACCAGATATCACGGTCACCTGATCTCCTTTGCGTATTTTTTTCATTTCCTATACTCACAAAACTTCCGGCGCTAATGAAATAATCTTCATAAATTTCTCAGTTCTCAGTTCTCGGGTAACTGGTCCAAAGATACGAGTTCCTATCAGCTGTTGCTGGTTATCGAGCAATACTGCCGCATTGGTATCAAACCGTATCAAAGAACCGTCGCCACGGCGCACGCCTTTGCGGGTACGCACGATAACCGCCTTATAAACTTCTCCTTTTTTAACCCGACTGCGGGGGATCGCTTCCTTTACGCTGACTTTGACGACATCGCCGACATTAGCATAGCGTCGCCGTGAACCGCCCAATACTTTAATGCACTGCAACTTCCGAGCACCGCTATTATCGGCTACTTTCAAAAAAGTCTCAACCTGTATCATGTCCCTACCTCTGCCTGCACCGCATCGGCATCACCGGATACCTCACCGGCAGCGCGCTGTAGTACCTCAACAATACGCCACGCTTTGGTTTTAGATTTGCGCGGACAAGCAACTATTTTAACCAGATCACCAACTTGACCTTCATTGGCTTCGTCGTGCACACGCAATTTGCTCGACCGAGTGATATATTTATCGTACACCGGATGACGCAGTTGCCTTTCTATTTTCACTGTCACAGTTTTATCGGAACCCTTTTTGACAATACTAGCCACCAATGATCTTTGTTTTTTCGGTTTATCGTTCACGACTGCTCCTTCTCTTTCTGTCTCAGCAATGTTTTGATGCGCGCAATATCCCGCCGATAACTCTTAAAGCGGCTACAATTCGCAGTGTTACGGTCGCGTCCTTGCAGTTCCAGTTTTAACTTTTTCTCGGTAAGCTCGCGCAAATCAACCTGCAAGTCGTCAACTGTTTTTTTGACCAAAGTAGCGTATTTCATCACATAATCACCCGATTAATAAAAGTGGTGCGGACCGGCAATTTAGAACCAGCCAGTTTGAATGCTTCACGGGCGATATCTTCCGACACCCCTTCTATCTCGTAGAGCATTCTGCCCGGCTTGATCACTGCCACCCAGTATTCTACATTGCCCTTACCTTTTCCTTGCCTTACTTCCAACGGCTTTTTAGTAATTGGTTTGTCAGGAAATATACGAATCCAGATCTTGCCGCGTCGTTTTACATAACGAGTCATGGCTCGCCGGGCGGCTTCTATCTGACGCGAAGTAATACGGCCGCGAGTCGTCGCTTTTAGCCCGAATTCTCCGAAGCTGACTTTATTGCCACCGCCAGATAATCCTCTGTTGCGACCTTTTTGCTGTTTTCGGTATTTTGTTTTATTGGGTTGTAACACTTGTCATCTATGATATGCTTGTATCAGTTGCTATATCATCTCCTTTTCTTTTTGATCGCTAAAATTACCTTTATAAATCCACACTTTCACGCCTATGATGCCGTAGGTGGTCTTCGCTTCGGCAAGGCCATAATCTATGTCGGCATCAAGCGTATGTAGCGGTATACGTCCGTCTTTATTCCATTCCGACCGAGCGATTTCGGCACCGTTTAACCGCCCCGATATACAAATTTTAATTCCCAATGCACCCAACCGCATGGTGTTTTGTATCGCTCTTTTCATTGCCCGGCGGTACATAATGCGTCGTTCCAATTGTAATGCTATGCTAGAGGCGACCAACACTGCGTCGGTTTCCGGCTTGCGTATTTCTTCTATGCTAATTTGTACATTACCAATAGAAAGATTACTGATCTTAGCAACCTCGTTGCGCAGAGCTTCTATGTCGCCACCTTTCTTACCGATAACGATACCTGGCCGGGCGGTATGTATCACAACATGGACGGCTTTACCAGTGCGATCTATCGTAACACGGCTCACTGATGCATGGGCGAGCTTATTCAATAGATAATTGCGTATGACTATATCGCTATACAAAGTATCACGATAACTATTGGGGGCAACTAGCCATTTTGATGCCCAGCCGGTCATGATGCCTACTCTAAAACCAGTAGGATGTACTTTTTGTCCCATAATTAAACTGCCTCGTCCATTAGTCGCCCATCGCTCAAGGTAATAGTGATATGGCTGGTTCTCTTCTTAATAGGAGATGCTCGTCCGCGAGCACGAGCTCTAAATCGATCTATTGTCATACCTTGATCGACTCGTATCTCATGTACTTTGAGTTCATCTATATCGGCACCTTGATTATTCTCAGCATTGGCAATTGCCGACTCTAATAGCTTTAACACTAAGACCGCAGATTTGGTGTTGCTAAAACGCAATGTCTCAAGTGCTCGTTCAACCGACAAACCACGCAGCGGATTGGTTGTTAGTCTACATTTCTGCGGAGATATTCTACACCTTTTCAATGTTGCTGAAACTTCCATCGTATACTCCTAGCGCGCTTTCCGGTCGCCGGAATGTTCCCTAAAAGTCCGCGTCGGAGCAAACTCACCCAACTTGTGCCCGACCATATGTTCGGAAATATAAATCGGTACATGAGCACGCCCGTTGTGGACAGCAATATTCAAACCGACCATCTCTGGTACCACCATAGACCGCCTAGACCATGTTTTAATCGGCCTTTTGTCTCTGGCTTCTAAGGCTTTTTGAACCTTCTTCATCAAATGCTGATCAACAAAGGGACCTTTTTTTATAGAACGCGGCATATCGATAACCTCACTATCTTCTTTTACTGCGTCGACGCACGATATATTTGTCGGCACTCTTGTTTTTTCTGGTCTTAAAACCCTTGGTAGGCATACCCCAAGGACTCACTGGGTGACGACCACCAGAGGTTTTGCCTTCCCCACCGCCGTGTGGATGATCAATCGGATTCATCGCTACACCTCTCACCGTAGGTCTAACACCTTGCCATCTTTTAGCACCGGCTTTGCCTAGTTTTCTCAAACCGTGTTCGGTGTTGGAGACGACGCCTATAGTTGCTCGACACGCTAATGGCACTTTGCGCATCTCTCCAGAGACCAATCTTAATGTCGCATAGTTTCCCTCGCGCGCAACATACTGTAGAGAGGCACCTGCAGCACGCGCCAGTTGTGCTCCTTTTTCAGGTTTCATTTCCACACAGTGCACCGTCGTGCCGACCGGAATATCTTGGAGTAAAAGCGTATTACCATGTTTAATAGGGGCATCGCTACCAGACATCAGTTGGTCGCCGGGGACAATATTTTCCGGTGCGATAATATATCGGCGCTCACCGTCAGCGTATAGCACCAGTGCAATATTCGCACTCCTATTCGGATCGTATTCTATATGTTCTACGCGACAAGAGATCCCGTCTTTGTTGCGCTTGAAATCAATCTCGCGATAACGACGCTTATGACCGCCGCCTATATGGCGTACCGTGATACGCCCACCAGCACCTCGCCCACCGCTACTTTTCTTACCTCGCACTAAAGAACCGCACGGGTCGCCCTTGTACAAATCGCCACGGGCAGTAGTCACTCTAAAGCGAGTGCCGGGAGATGTCGGTTTATATTTATGCAGTGCCATCTATTCGCCTCCTGAGACAATGATGTTATAACCTTCTGCTAATGTGACATATGCTTTTTTCCAATCCTTGCAACGACCACTCTTGCCAGCTATGCGTCCTTTACGTTTGCCTTTAACATATACCGTGCGTACATCATCAACCTTGACATCATAATGTGTCTCGACTGCCTTTTTAATTGCTCGCTTATCTGCACCAGCTGCAACTCTAAATGTATGCTGGTTGACTTGCAACACCTTAGTAGATTTCTCCGACACATGGGGGCGTATCAATACACGGGCAGTTTTTTCTATAGGCAATAAATTCTTCATCGCAGCTTTTCCTGTATTTTTTCAACCGCTGTGCGCGTCATCAGCACTTTCGCAAACCGCATGAGGTTAACTGGGTCTATTTCGTGCGCCAACAATACACCCACCCGAGGTATGTTGTTGCTTGCCATAAATATATTTTCGTCTTCTTCGGCTATTACTATTAGCACCGAACCAAGCGACAACTCCTTTAATTTCTCAACCAACAACTTGGTTTTAGGTTGCGCTATCGTCAATTCGTCTATGACAACTAAGCGATCCGTGCGATTAAGTTCGGATAGTAAAGACCGCAACGCACCGCGATACATCTTCTTGTTTAATTTCGGATTAAAATTACGCGGCTGAGCAGCAAAAGCACGTCCACCACCACGCCACAAAGGACTGCGTATGGTACCGGCACGCGCCCGCCCCATGCCTTTTTGGCGCCACGGTTTGCTTGCCCCACCGGCAACATCCGACCTGCTCTTTTGAGCTTTAGTGCCAAGCCGAGCGCGAGCTTGAAACGCGACGACTGCCTGATGTACCAGAGTCGGGTTATAGCGACAATCAAAAATACTGGCTTCAACGGCCAGGGTGCCACCGCTTGCTTGCTTAAGTTCCATCTTTATCTCCTACTTTAGAAGGTGATGCTTCCTCAGTTTTTGGATCGTTTTCCGGCTCTTTTGCAGCTTGCGATACTGATGTTGGTTTGGCCTCCGATTTTTTGTCGTCGGCTGGTTGTGCTTCTGCAGTTTGCTCAACAGCGGTGTCGGTTGTTGTCGGCGACTTTTGTTCCGTTTTCGAGGGTTGTTGCTGTGGATCTAGATCAGGAGATACAGCTTGTATATCTATATCGGATAGATGTCGTATCAGCACCGTATTGTTGCGACTGCCCGGCACTGCACCTTTAATCCATAGCAGCTGACGCTCTTTATCAACTTTAACTATTTCCAAGTTTTTGACAGTCACACGCGCATTGCCCATCTGTCCCGGCATTTTCTTGCCCTTAAAGACACGCCCTGGAAACTGGCACTGTCCGACTGAACCCATCACTCGGTGTGATAAAGAATTGCCATGGCTGTTATCTTGTCCGTGAAAGTTATGCCGTTTAATAGTGCCGGCAAAGCCCTTACCTTTACTGATACCTGTGACTCGTACTTTCTGACCTTCGCTAAATATCTCGACACCTATTTCGGCACCCGTTTTTTTAATCTCGCGATCGGAAACTCTAAACTCGTGTATTTCTTTACCGGCCTGCACACTCGTCTTTCTAAAATGTCCTTTCATAGGGCGAGTGATGTTTGACGCTTTACGATTCTGTCCACCGACTAATTGCAGGGCTTGATAACCGTCATTATCCATCGTTTTGACTTGGCATATGCGATTAGGGATAACGCGTATAATCGTGCAAGGCACCGAATCACCCTGTTCTCTGAATATTCTGCTCATACCCTCTTTTTGTCCGATTACACCTATTGCCATTGTCTTATCCTTCGGCTTAATTCAATTTAATTTGTATATCGACACCGGCGGCGAGATCTAAACTCATCAAAGCATTGACCGTTTTCTCAGTCGGCTCGACGATATCCATAATGCGTTTGTGGGTTCTAATCTCGTATTGATCGCGTGCATTTTTATCAACATGCGGAGAAATCAACACGGTAAAATGTTCTATTTTTGTCGGCAATGGGATAGGCCCTTTGACACGCGAACCAGCGCGTATGACAGCCTCGGCAATCTCGCCGGCAGACTTATCAAGCAAACGATGATCAAAGGCTTTGAGCCTAATCCTTATCTTGCTTGCTTTTTCCATGATTTGTTTAGCCATTGCCTGTCTCCACTTATAAAAGCCTGCTATTCTATAATCTTGGACACAACGCCGGCACCGACAGTTCGTCCACCTTCTCTAATCGCAAAACGTAAACCTTCTTCCATCGCTATAGGTCCTATCAAGCTCACCACCATCTTCACATTGTCTCCCGGCATCACCATCTCAACATTCGCTTCCAACTCTACCGCTCCGGTCACATCTGTTGTCCTAAAATAAAACTGCGGCCTATAGCCTTTGAAAAATGGCGTGTGGCGACCTCCTTCCTCTTTAGACAATATATATACCTCTGCCTCAAACTTCTTATGGGGGGTGATCGAACCCGGCTTGCACAACACCTGACCTCGTTCTACTTCCTCTCGCTTCGTTCCACGCAACAAAACA
>JACONC010000011.1 GCA_014323925.1 Chromatiales bacterium
GATATGGCTATCAAGACTTAGAGTACTTGACTTTGAAGATTAGGCAGTTGTCTACACCTTATTTACCCCTCGATTGTGTGACTAAAACTTTCTAGTCCCAATGCGCATCGTATCCGCTATAAAGGTGATGCTTGTTGTTTTTTCGTGTTGGCTGGATACTATCGTCGTAAAAATAATGCCCCTGCAGTTTTTTTATATTAAATATTAGTATCTCGCTATGAAATAGAATACCGTCGAATATATCCTTGGGCAGACTAATGATAGATGAAATTGCCGGATATTCTCCGTTAAGAAATTTCATCCATCTTTTACTATTTGTCATTTGGTTAAGACGCAAACCATACGGTGTGAATAGCACGATTGGTAGTGATTTATCAAATAGTTCTATCGCTTTTTGTAGCCACACTTCAGGCAACAGTGGGCGACCACCGTAATGCTTTGAGACGAATGCTTTGGTCTTGCGGTCGATATTAAAAGGTGGGTTCATAATTACAAGAGACGGTGTTTCTACCTCGCCACATTGTATCTCTAAATAGTTTCTAACTATAGTTTTAGGGAATCCCTGTCTTTCAATATCAATACCAATTACTTTGAATCCGTTTCTCTTAAACGGTTTTAATAGCGAACCTTTGCCTACGCACGGATCAAGTATCGGTTTAGTTTTATCAATTTTATCGCCGACTAGTCTGTATATAAATTCACTTACTCCGGCCGGGGTATAAATGGTTGTTTTTTTTTGTTCTTTATAAAAATTATTTCTGTCTACTCTATACATCAGGGTCTTCCGAGGCTGAAAAACCTAACTAAGTTATCCAATCAAACATAGTCATTCAATTAAAATGTAATACTTTTGAATGAACATACTGCCTTCGTTATTGCGGCTACTATAGCACATTCGCTAGCAGTGTTTTTATAATCCATTAAATTTTCTAAGCCTACGATTTAGACCGTAGCCTCCCTCTGTTTATTGATAATCGTATTACACCGTCAGTATAAAAGTAACTGGTCCTTCGTTTACTGATTTAACCTGCATATATGCACCGAATTTTCCGCACGATAGTTTTTGATATCGCCGCTGTATTTCGGCATATAGATATTTGAACAACGATGAGGCGATATCTGGTTGCGCAGCTCTTGTAAAGCTAGGGCGCATTCCTTGGGTGGTATCGGCGGCTAAAGTGAATTGTGGTACAAGTAGTACTTCGCCTTTTACATCCATGACTGATAGATTCATCCGTCCTTCGTTATTAGAGAATATACGATAGCCTAAAATGCGCTCAGCCATACGGGCGGCGGACTGTTCACCATCGTTGGGTTGCACGGCAACCAAAACTAATATACCGCGAGCAATCTCGGCAATGGTATCACCCTCTATACACACTGAACCACAGCTGACTCTCTGCAGTAAGCTAATCATTGCTCACGGATGTTGTCCGCTAATACGAGTAGCCATTGTGTCGCTACTTTGTACGAGGCAGCTCGTAATATCGTGTTCAAAAGCCGAATGCCCTGCTTGCGCAATGATATGTAGTTCGGCCTGTTGCCAAGATTGATGTAATAGCCATGCTTGTTCAAGCGGACACACTATATCATAGCGCCCGTGTACGATGACCCCGGGTATTTTAGATAGTTTGTCGGTATGTTGAAGCAACGGCTGGTCTTTAAGGAATATTTGATTAACGAAGTAATGGCATTCTATTCTTGCCAAGCTCAATGCAACCTTATCTTGGGTAAAAAAATCAACTACCTTAGTATTAGGATGTAGATTGGAAGTGCACCCCTCCCATCGTGCCCACGCTCTCGCCGCTTGCAAGCGGACTTCTGAGTTTGCATCCGTTAAACGACGATAATATGCACCGACCATGTCAGCGCGTTCGTTGGGTGGAATAACGGCTTGATAATCTTGCCAAAGATCAGGGAATATATAGCTTGCACCATCTTGGTAAAACCACGATATATCCCGTTCTCTGCATAAAAAGATACCTCGTAATATAAGTCCTAGACATCTTTTAGGATGGGTTTGCGCATAGGCGAGTGCTAAGGTCGAGCCCCACGAACCACCGAATACCACCCATTGATCAATTCCTAAATTGATGCGTATACGCTCGATGTCGTCAATCAAATGCTGAGTAGTGTTGTGGCGCAATTCTGCGTGTGGTGTAGAGAGCCCACAGCCTCTCTGGTCAAACAATACAATACGGTAGAGTTGCGGATTGAAAAAACAACGATGGCTCGCTTCACAGCCAGCTCCTGGTCCGCCGTGCAGAAAAACAACCGGCAGTCCAGCGGGATTACCACTTTCCTCTATATACAATGCATGTTCACTATCTACTGCAAGTGTAGATTTTCTATACGGTTCAATGGGTGGATAAAGTGAGCGCATTGCGATATGACGATGACTAAAACGCGGTAGCTAGTGAGTATATTATAACCATAGTTTTATTTGCGCCAGAACATGGGTGTAAAAAGAATGAGCAGTGCGAAAATCTCAAGTCTTCCTAAGATCATTGCAAAACATAAAATCCATTTATTGATATCGCCAATAGTAGCGTAATTTTCTCCTACTGATCCCAGACCAGGACCTAGATTGTTTATAGTTGCCATCGTTGCGGAAAAGGCGGTTTCTTGATCTAGCCCCATAGACATCAGCAATAATAGAATTACGATAATGCTTCCTATATAGGCCGAGAAGAACCCCCATACTGATTGTATGACCCGATTGCTCAGTGCCATATCGTCTATTTTCACTAACACGCACGCACTTGGGTGGACAAGCTGTTTCATCTCTCTGATACCTTGGCGCAATAGCAACCAGAAGCGAATGACTTTCATGCCTCCACCAGTAGAACCACTGCATCCTCCGATAGAACTTGCAAATAATAGTAGTAGTGGTATGAAACCCATCCAGGTATGATGCGAGGTGGCGGTATAGCCGGTAGTCGTTGCGAAAGAAACGGCATTGAAAGCACCTACCAAGGCTGAATTTTGTGCGGTATCTATACCGGCGGTATATATATACGAAACGGTGAATGCTACAACGATTAAAACAACCGACAGAAATACTTTAAATTCGGTATCGCGCTTATAAACGGTTAGAGAACGACGATGCCAGGCTAAAAAGTGTAAACTGAAATTAACCCCAGCGATTAACATAAAAACGATTGTGATAACCAGTATTGCCGGGTTATGCGCAAAATATCCGAAGTTTTGATCGTGCGTTGAAAAGCCACCGATAGAGATAGTAGAAAAACTATGGCATAGTGCATCAAATTTTGACATGCCGGCAAGCCAATAGGCTAGCGCACACAGTGCGGTTAAAGATAAATAGATGTAGACCAACATCCTAGATATTTCACTAACTCGCGGTAACGGCTTTGTTTTACGCGCCGAAGAGAGCATTTCAGTACGATATAGTTGCATGCTACCGACACCTAACATAGGGGCAATCGTAATTGCAATGACGATGATACCAAGACCACCTATCCATTGTAGTAACTGCCGGTAAAATAAAATGGCATGAGGGATATTATCCAAAGATGGCAGGACACTTGCACCAGTTGTAGTCAAACCTGATAGCGCTTCAAAAACCGCATCGTGTAGTGTCATTTTCGGGTTGTCGCTAAGGTATAGCGGCAATGCAGCAAAGATACCTAATACAATCCACGCCAACACGACCATTAAAAACGCTTCTTTTAAGTGTGTCTCGCCGCGGGTGTTGCGGCTTGGCAGCCACAATAGAAAACCTATGGTTAGGATAATGATAAACGATAGCACAAAATGACGGCTACTATGCTCTTCGTACCATGCGTCTACCGGCAATGGTATCAGCATGACGATGCTAAATAGCATCAACAAAATACCCAATGCTCGTTGTACGGATGGCAAATGTATCATTAGTAAATTGCTGTAACCATAAACAGTTTTTCTACATTGGGTATGTGTTTTTTGCTGTCAACGAAGACAATCACATGATCCTCAGATTCGATAACTAGTTCTGGGGTTGCCGTAAAAACTTGCTCGCCGCGTAGAATCATGCCGACTTTAACCCCAGTCGGCAGGCGAATGCGGCTCAGCGGACGACCGACGACTTTAGATGAACGAGCATCACCATGAACTACCAGTTCTATCACTTCTGCGTCGCTGTGTTTCAAGGTGTATGTGGCAACCGTATCACCTTTTCTAACATGGCAGAGTAATGAAGCGAAGGCGGCTTGTTGCGGCGATAAAGTAATATCTATATTGACATGGTTCAGATGTACTAATTCCAAATAACTCGGACGATTTATTAATGCTAGCACTTGGTTCGCACCTAAGTGTTTGCACAGTAGTGCGGATAAAATATTGTCTTCCTCTTTACTGGTCACTGCACACATCATATCGGTACGTTTAATATTTTCGTCTATCAAGATATTTTCGTTGGTTGCATCGCTATGTAGTACTACCACTTTATTACCCAGACGCTCGGCAAGCATCGTTGCGCGCGCAATATCTGGTTCAAGCAACTTAATTTTGTAATCGTTTTGTAAAAGCTCGGCGAGGTTCATGCCAATCTGCCCACCGCCGGCGATCATAATTGTTTTTAGCGGTTGGTAATCGCAACCCAATGTTTTCATTATTTCAGCGATTTGTGCTTTAGGCGCTAAGAAAAAGACTTCGTCGCCGGCTTGGATCACCGTTTGTTCGTCGGTGAAGCTGATTTTCTCATTTCTAAAGAGTGCTGCAATGTGCACCGTAGCGCCGCTTGCTGATTGTACAATTTGTGCAGTGGTGCGGCCGACCGCCGCTCCGTTTTGATGTGCTTTAGCACATACCATGAACAGTTGCCCACCACCTAGTTCGGCAATTTGCAGTGTGCCAGGGTGCTCGATAAGCAATTTTATGTTTTTAGCAACCGAAAGTTCCGGACTGACGAGTACATCTATGGGAATTGCATCTTTGCCGAACAGTTTATATTTTTCTTCTAAATATCCTCGTGTTGTAACCTTTGCTATTTTTGTCGGGATGTCAAACAAGGTATGGGCAATTCGGCAAGCGATGATATTTTCCTCGTCGTGGTCATTGAGTGCGATGAGCATATCTGCATTCTCGGCATCGGCTTGTTGCAGAATATCTGGATGCGAACCTTGCCCGACGATAGTTCTTAAGTCAAAAACACTCTGGATGTCCTGAAATAGTCTAAAATCTTTATCTACTAAAGTAACATCGTTATTTTCTTCAGCCAAATTAAGTGCTAAAGAAATGCCTAGATGATTAGCGCCGAGCACTATGACTTTCATTGGTTTTTCTTCCTGATACCGGTGTTTATACCCAGTGATTTTAGCTTCCGATAAAGATGCGTTCGCTCGATTCCTGCGCGACTCGCTAATTTTGAGATATTACCGCCGACCACGCGTAGCAGTTGCTCCAAATAGATACGCTCGAATGCATCACGCGCCTCTCGCAGTGGTTTTTGTAGTAGCAGATCTAGGTGTGTATCGCTGCTGCGTATTTTTTTTAGTGCCAAGCGTGCCTCGTTGGCTGATACCGCTTCTTCTTTATTTTGTTGTAATAAATAAACGACTAGATCATCTAGTTCTTTCATATTGCCAGGCCAAGCATGATGGCGCAGGTAGTTCTGTGCGGGGATAGAGAAGCCTCTATAGTTCAACATTTTATTGGCACAGTTGTAATCTATACAGGTGTTCAGTAACTCCAGAATATCTTCTATGTGTTCTCTAAGTGGTGGGATATATAGAACTTCTTGTTCAAATATCCGAGCCAGTGGTTTTATTAAAGTGCCGTCGCGTTCAAGTTGAGCTGGGTTTCTATCGCCGGTGGCAATCACCCGCCCAGTGGTCTTTTTAGATAGCATCTCGGCTATAGCTTTTTGCTCTTGCATACTCATCGTTGCAATATCTCTGAGCAGCAAGGTAGTGTCGTCACCACCGAAGCCGTTAGCTATATAGGCACTTAGGTCGTCAACCGTGGAGGTCGGTGTCAGTGTAATGAGGTTTTGCTGCTCTCGTTTGCTGAGCAGATGTATATATTCGGCGAAGTTCCCCTTGCCAGTCCCGGTCTCACCATAAATGAATAAAGGAGTATCCGATTTGGCTAGGTTTTCGGCTTGTTCGCGCAGTCGCAAGGCGATTTCGCTGGATCCGGCAAAGGTGCGCACGGTTGATGCCGGTGTGTTGGGCAACATGTGTTTGACGGCTTTCAATAATTTAGCCGTTGTCAGGGGTTTTTCAAGAAAGGCAGCAGCGCCGAGGCGAGTAGACTCTACTGCGGTCTCTATCGTGCCATGCCCAGACATCATAACAATTGGGAACTTATTATTAAAATTACGTTTGCATTCTTTTAATAAACTAATTCCATCTTCATTGGGCATCCAAATATCCAACAAAACCAGGCTGGGTAATGCCGCTTTGATATGTTTGCGAGCGTCGCTTGCATCTTTTGCTGTAGTTACCTGATATCCCTCGTCCTCTAATATATCCTTGACCAGAGCACGGATATCGGGCTCGTCGTCGACGACCAAAATATGATTGTCACTCATTCTTTTTCCGGTTGGCTGTCAGTTATGGGCAGGGTTTTATTTAATGTTATACAAATAATACTACCGCTATCGTCTTCTACATTACTAATATAAATATTCCCGCCGTGCTCTTCAACGATTTTTTTGACAATCGCAAGCCCCAGACCTTGTCCTTTTTCTTTAGTAGTTACATAAGGCTCAAAGGCCTTTTCTATCACATCCAGTCTAAAACCGGGACCGTTGTCTTGTATTGTAACGCGTATCACATCAGGCTCAGGTATCGTAGTTGATATGCGCACTTGCGGTTTAGGCGTTTGTTCTAGAGCTTCTAGTGCATTAGTCATCAGATTATGTAGTAGTTGTCTGAGCCGTGCCTCATCACCGTTGATAATTGCTGATTGGTCGCATGGTTGCCATTTTATATTTACTCTCCCAGCGTGGTCGTAAAAATCAACCAGTTCATTTATAAGTTGATGTAGATCCAATTTCTGCAGTCTTAAAGGCGCATCACCTTGAGAGAATTGTCTAAATTCATTGACGATTCTGCCCATTGCGTCTACTTGATGAATAATTGTGTCGGTTGAACGATCAAGGAAGGCGTAATTTTCATTATCAAGCTTTGTTTTCAGTTTATTTTTTAGTCGCTCGGCGGATAGACGTATGGGTGTTAGAGGATTCTTAAACTCGTGTGCCATACGACGGGCTACATCTTTCCATACTTGATCTCGTTGAGCTTGGACTAAATCGGTGATGTCGTTAATAACGATAACATAACCACCGTCTGGCAATCGTGCCCCTCTGCAAAATAAATTTTTATTTTTCTCGTTTATGTATAAATCAGTCTCCCACTGTAATTCTTCTTTGGCTTTAGCTAATTCTCTCTTTAGCGTGACGCAAAACTCATCCAGCCATTTGACTTCGGCTGTTTTTTGCAACGGCTGATTTGTTAGATCTTCTATTGACACCGACAATATCTCCGATGCCGCGACATTTGCTGTTTTAAGTTTAAGATCTTTATCTAAACTGAGTATCCCAGAAGACAGGTGCGTGAGTACGGTTTCTAAGTAAGAGCGTTGTTTTTCTAGCTGCATTCGACTATGGTCGGCGACCTCTTTCGCTTTATTTAGTTTACTGGCCATGCTATTGAAAGATGCTGCTAATTCGCCGAGCTCATCTTTGCTGGGAACTTCTATGCGAGTATTTAGTTTACCGGCAGCAATATCCTTAGTGCCTCTGGCCAGTTGTACAACGGGTGAGATGAGTGTACGGGTATAGAAGAAAGCTGCCCAGATGGCAAATAATATGCCGAATAATAACACTAGAACCAGAGTCAACTTAAAACTTTGCTTCAATGCTTCACGTAGAAATATTAAATTTTTGTATTCGTCATAGGCATCTTCAACATTCCTAGTCAGACGGTTGACGCGTTCAGGCATAGGATAGAGCACCTGCAGTAGTCGTTTGGGACCCAGTATTTCTTCGGCTTCTATAGGCAGCACCAAGCGCGCATAAAAGTTATTTTTTATCAGATCTAAACCGATGTAAGGTTCACCTTGCAATACTTTATGTGTGACATCTTCCGACAATAATATGGGTAGCATGTTTTCCATGTCGTGTCCATAGGAAGCTATAATTTCTCGATTATTATTCAGCAAGGTGATTTCACTGAGCTTGCTCTCCTCGAATAACGAGCGTAAAACAAACGACGATAACTCGGACGGTGTATCGGATATTTCCTCAGCCATTTTCTCTACATCTTGATGCATTCTGCGAAGCTGCATATTCAGTGACCAATTTCCTAACTCTAATGAATTGTTCAAGGCGTTCTCTACATCAACATTAAACCAGCTGTCGATGCCTTCCTCGAGCATCTGATTAGAAAATGTATAAACGATAATCGCCGGTACTAATATCGATAGAGTCAACAATATACTTAAGCGCAAGCGCAGTTTCGCACCGAATTTATTATTATAAAAATCTCGCACTAGTTTTACGAAATTGACTATAGCTAGGCTGCCTAGCACGAGTAGCATCAATAAATTAAAAACCAAGAACCAGCCGTGGTATTGATCAAACAGGCGCGAGTTTTGAACCAAGCTACTGAGGGAAAACAAAGATATCAGTAGCAGTAAAAAGATAATTACGACAGGTAATAAAGGTTTTGAAAATCTATTTAGAGTGACCACTGATACCAATTGGAAGATAGTGGCTGTGGATACAGCACATAACTTTTAAGCCGTAGCAATACTGGCAAGTCTGCACGTGATAATTTGATGCGCACTCGCATATTTGTTGCTTGGGACGAAGCCAATAATGTCTGTTCAATAACCGGCACATTATCGTAGTGTCCTAGGAATGCAAGTGCATTTTCCAGAGAATTAAAATTGGCCTGTTGATTAAAACTCAAGTCCTCAACGACATAGTGCTGTGTCAACGCGTAAAAATGTAGCTTTTTGCGCCATTGTAGGTCGATAAACTTTTTATTCGGTAATACTTTTCTGTTATTCAACACTTCAATGTCTACGATAAAGGTTAATTCTATGCCGGTATTAACTGCGCTAATCAAAAAGTCGGGTAGCTCAAAATGCGCTTGTAAACTGAGATAAATTAGATGATCTCGGACTGCAGATGATAAGCTACTGATAGTGATAGGGTCTGTTAAATTATCCGATGGCACCGTTTCATCGACCACGCCCGATGTTGGTATTGCCGATAAGATAAACAACACAGAATATAAAAATAGCTGTTTCATAATATTCCAGTATAACAAAAAGATAACAAAAACAGCTGTCGCTTACTTTATTTTAGCCAAGAGGTGATACGAGACTCAATATAAATAGATAACGCAATCGGCGCTTGCTCGTTGCACCGTTCTACAGTATCCCGCTCAGCCATTGTGCCCAAACATCTACTACGCGCTTATCTATGGTATGGCTGAGATTGCTGAACACATGCGATTGCACTTGGAATCCAGCATTCTCCAGCACATTCGGCATAGTTTGTACTGCGCGTAGTGGGATGACCTGATCTTCGGTGCCGTGGGTTAATAATACTGGTGTGCCGTGGTTATCGGGTATTGCCTCACCGCGTGGTATATAGCCCGACCAGGAAAAAGCTCCAGCATACATTTGTATTTCTTGGAACAAGCAATACATCGCAAGCGCCCCGCCTTGCGAGAAACCACCGATGATGATTTTATCCGCAGGTACCCCGCTTGCTATCATTTCATCTATTAGTTGCTTGATTAGTTTTCTGGATCTTTCTAAACCGACTAGATCCTCTTGCGGCTGGGCATCTTCCAATGCGAGGATGTCGAACCACGCTGGCATTTTTATTCCACCGTTTAATGTGACTGGTTGTATGGGTGCTTGCGGTATGAAAAAAGTAATACGGTTTTTATTGGTTAGCGGTAGCATAGAGAAACCAGCTGCGAGTTCTTTAGCAGTTGCACCCAAGCCGTGCAACAGAATAACGCCACCGATGGCTTTTTGCTGTGCCAGTCTACGCACACCATGCCAAGTTTGTCTGCCGTTATCGGCATCAGGTTGTTGGGTCATTGTTGATGTTCCTTATTTATTAGTAAATTGCTATGGTTTGCCGAAACCGCCACCACCAGGCGTTTCAATAATTAACTTATCTCCTGCTTGCATCGCAACGGTTGCACTCGCAGCCAGTCGCTCTATGCTACCATCTTTGCGTTGCACGCTGTTGTGTCCACACAGTCCAGGGCTACCACCGTTCAATCCGAAAGGTGCTATTGTACGATGACTAGCCACTATTGAGGTACTCATCTCCTCTAAGAATAATATTTTGCGCAACACACCACTACCACCTCTATGCTTGCCATTACCACCACTGTTTTTGCGAATGCTAAAGCTTTCCAATAATACTGGGAAGCGTGATTCTAGAACTTCGGGGTCGGTGAGTCTAGAGTTTGTCATGTGCGTATGCACTGCATCGGCACCGTCAAAATTGGCACCCGCACCGGCACCGCCGCATAGTGTTTCGTAATATTGAAATTGTTCGTTACCGAAGGTTACATTATTCATCGTGCCTTGCGAAGCGGCGAGTATCCCCAAAGCTCCATACAGCGCATTGACGATTGCTTGCGATGTTTCTACATTACCAGCAACGACTGCTGCCGGGTAGTCCGGGCTCAGCAGACTGCCTTGTGGAATAATAAGCTGTATAGGTTTCAGGCATCCTTCGTTCAAAGGTATATCGGCATTGACTAAGGTGCGAAAAACATATAACACTGCAGCGCGTGCGACTGCCGATGGTGCGTTAAAATTAGTATCACTTTGTGGCGAAGTGCCGGTAAAGTCTACCACTGCAGATTTTTTATCTTTGCTAACCGAGATTGCAACTTTGATAATACCACCGTGCTCTAAAGGATAAACGAATTGCCCGTTGGATAGATTTTTTATTGTGTCGCGCACCGCCTGCTCTGCGTTATCCTGTATATGTTGTATATAAGCGCATACTGTTTGCAATCCGTAGTCGTTAATCATATTTTTGAGTTCGGCAATGCCTTTATAGTTTGCTGAGATCTGCGCTTTCAAATCGTCGATATTGGTATCTATATTACGTGCTGGCCAAGTAGCTTGTTGCAACATTTTTCTAAGCGCTACTTCCGCAAAGCAACCGTTTTGCACCAACAAAAAATTGTCTATCAGCACACCTTCTTCTTCTATATGCTGGCTATTGGGTGGCATCGACCCTGGAGTAATGCCGCCTATATCGGCGTGATGCCCACGGCAGGCTACATAAAACAACGGTTGTTTACTTTGATGATAAAACAGCGGTGTGATTACAGTGATATCTGGTAAATGCGTACCGCCGTGGTAAGGGCTATTCAATACATATACATCGCCGTCTTTCATGGTGTCACTAGATTGTTTGATTACCGAGCGTACGGTCTCTCCCATCGAACCTAAATGCACCGGCACATGCGGTGCGTTGGCAATCAAGCTACCGTTGCGGTCGAATATCGCGCATGAAAAATCCAACCGCTCTTTGATATTAATCGAGTGTGCAGTGTTTGCCAGCGTGATGCCCATTTGTTCGGCGATTGACATATATAAATGATTAAAAATTTCTATCTTAACTGGGTCAGCTGCCATTGCATCGTTGTTTATCAAAGTTATTGCGTGCTTATCAGGGCTTGTCTGCTTTTCTATCAATAGGTCGTTGCGTTCGGTAATTTGAGCTTGCCACTGTGGTTCTACGACTATGGTTTGGTTTGCCTCAACTATCAAAGCAGGCCCCTTAATAGATTGATGGGGGGCGAGTGTTTGACGTTCGTGCAACATAGCTTCTCTTAAACCTTCACCGGTGTAGAGTTTGATGGCTATGGGTTCTGTTTCTTTTTTTGTCTGCAGTTCTGCCATCTCATACAGATCGGTTTCGGAGTGCGTGGCTTTTACCGCTTCTAACGAAAGGTTGGCAATAATAAGCGATGTATCGGGCAGTATAAAGCCAAACCGCTGTTTGTGTAGTGCTTCAAATGTTTTGCGTAAATTTTTATGCTTGTCAAAATCAATCTCCAGTGTATAGTCGCTACCTTGATAACATATGTGTACGCGTCTATGGATTTGAATATGGTTTGAGTCAGTGCTGTGTTGGGTAATCTCGGCTATCGCCTGTTCGGCTAGCGTGCGCCATATTTGGTTAAGGACTTCACTGTCTTTTTCTGCTATAGGCAATTCAACGGTACGGGTGCGCAATGCACTTAAGTTCGTATGCCCTATGCCGTAAGCGGATAATACGCTTGCTAACGGATGTATCAGTATTTGTTGTATGCCTAACACATCGGCTACTTGGCAGGCATGTTGGCCGCCAGCACCACCGAAGCAACATAGCGCATAATGGCTTAGATCATAGCCGCGTTGCACTGATATTTTTTTGATAGCTTGTGCCATGTTGTTAACGGCAACCGCAAGAAATCCCGATGCAACTTCGTGCATTGAGCGATTGCTACCAGTTTTTAGATTAATTTCTTCGGTTAAGGTAGCGAATTTTTGCGCAACTATATCTACATCTACACTCTGTTTACTATCGCTACCGAACAACTTAGGAAAATAATGCGGCTGTATACGTCCTAAAATGAGATTACAGTCGGTTAAAGTTAAAGGACCTCCGTTGCGGTAGCTCGCCGGGCCGGGGTTGGCTCCCGCTGATTCGGGGCCTACTTGATAGCGGCCGTTGCTAAACTTGACTATCGAACCGCCGCCGGCCGCAATCGTGTGTATATTCAGCATTGGAGCCTGCAGATGTATACCAGCTATGTGACTATCGTAAGCGCGTTCGTAGTCTCCACAAAAGTGCGAGACATCAGTGGATGTGCCGCCCATATCAAAGCTAATTATATTTTTTAACTGCGCTTGTAAGCCGGCTTTTACGGCGCCGACTATGCCTCCTGCCGGTCCTGATAACAAGCTATCGCCGGCACGAAAATTCTCTGCGGCTATCAGCCCACCGCTTGATTGCATGAAAAAAATAGGCACTTTAGGCAAGGCTTTGGATATGTGGTGTACATAGCGCAGCAATACCGGAGACAAATATGCATCGACCACCGTTGTGCCGCCGCGACCAACAAACTTTATCATCGGGCTCACCTCGTGCGAAACAGATATTTGTTGGTAGCCGATTTGCTCAGCAATTTGGCGAAGCATTTTTTCGTGTGACGGATATTTATAACCGTGCATAAAGCATACTGCACAACTGCGTATGCCGTCTTGATAAGCCAACTCAAGTGCCTGTTTTGTAGCTTTTGTATCGATCGCTTTTAATACATTACCTTGCGCGTCTACGCGTTCGTCTATTTCTATAACCGATTCATATAGTGGGTTGGGCAGCTTAATATCTAAGTCAAATAATTTCGGTCGTGTTTGATAAGCAATACGCAACGAATCGGCGAACCCTTTACTCACTACTAATACGATACGTTCACCTTTGCGTTCCAACAGTGCGTTAGTTGCCACCGTCGTGCCCATACGCACCTCTGCAATACTTTCGGTAGGTATCGGCGTCGTAGCGGAAATGTCTAGTACATCTCGCATACCTTGCAACGCTGCATCGGCATAACACTGCGGATTTTCCGACAGCAATTTATGTACTAGCCATTCACCTGCAGTGTTTTTGGCAACTACATCGGTGAATGTGCCTCCTCTATCAATCCAAAAAAACCACTTCTGATTATCTGCTTTTTGTCCGTTCGTCCTATGATTGCTGCCGTTCGTCATTTTCTGGTAATATTAAATTATCGTTTTGCTATTTAATTTTATAACGGAAAATCCTGACTTCGCTAAGATGCTTATTTATAATTTAATTTTATCGAGGAAAAGATGAATATAACGAGCGAAAAATTGTATGAAATGATGCTTGAAATAAAGGCTAAACAAGAAGACACTATGGTTATCAGAACCGAACTTTGTGCTGGCATTCAATGGAACCTACTAAAGAACCTATAAAAGGTCACCGAAAAAAGGCACCCGAAAGTTCGGTGAACATATTTACTGACTGTACTGAGTCCGGAGAGATTCTTTCTATTTTACGAGGTTTAGGTCGTTTGCCTATTTGCTTCAATGATAGTTGTATTATACCTTTAGTAGCTGATCCCAATCAAAAAATCCGTTTCTGGTCGGTTAAGACATTAGGCAAGACCAAAAGAATAAAAAATTTGAATATTTTAGAGAAAGTAGCTAAGGAGGACGAATCAACCGAAGTTAGAAGAGAAGCAATTTCTTCTATTGGTAGGATTAGGGATAAGAGGATTCTTCCTATTTTGATTCAATTTCTCGGTGATGCCGATCCTAAAGTTGTATTACAAGCGATTAGAGGTCTTCTGGTTTTTAAAGCAGATCCTCAGGTTGCTGATGAGCTTAAAAAATGTGCGAAACATCCTAACGAGATGGTACAAAAGATAATTGAAAAAGAATATTTCTCAAAAAATTCAGGAAAGCGGACTCAGCAGGCTCACCCGGAATCCTATGCTTTCTTGAAAAATGTAATTGTATCTGGTGATGTGAGAGAGATATTACAGTTAGTTCCAGACGAGAGCTTTCATCTCACTTTTACTTCTCCTCCGTATTACAACGCCAGAGACTATTCTATTTATAAAAGTTATCAAGAATATCTGAATTTTCTAGAACAAGTCTTTAGCAAGACCTATGATAAAACTAAGGAAGGCCGTTTTCTGATAGTCAATACATCTCCGATTATTATTCCGAGAGTAAGCCGTCAACACTCCAGTACGCGGTATCCAATACCGTTTGATATTCATAATTTTTTAGTTCCTATAGGTTGGGAGTTCATTGACGATATAGTTTGGGAAAAACCTGAGTCAAGCGTTAAAAATAGAAATGCAGGCTTTTTACAGCACAGAAAGCCTTTAGCATATAAGCCGAATGCTGTGACTGAGTATTTGATGGTTTATAGAAAGAAAACCGATAAATTAATAGACTGGAATATTCGCCAATACGACTCGGACACTGTTAACAAAAGTAAAGTGAAGGACGGTTACGAAACATCTAATGTATGGAAAATTGACCCTGTCTATAACAAAGTTCATTCGGCAGTTTTCCCTACCGCTTTATGTAAGCGAGTTATAGAGTATTATTCCTATCAGGGTGATTTGATTTTTGACCCGTTTGCTGGAAGTGGTACTTTAGGCAGAGTTGCTAAAAGTCTTGGTAGATTTTTTTTCCTTACCGAAAAAGAACCTAAGTATTTCCATTATATGAAATCCCTTTATTCCAAAGAGGGTGGTTTATTAGAAAAAGAGGAAAGCAGAAGCACATTTTTAACTCTAAAGGAATATAAGAATACTATCAAAATATGACCCTAACGGAACAAGTTATAAAAAACATAATAAAAAAACTGCTTAAAAGCGAGGACTATAGAATAGAAATCATCAGTCTTATAGATGCTGTGTTTTTACAATTCACGATAGAATTTTTCAAAAAAATTATCGCAGCTAAATTAAATAATCAAGATATAACTGTAGATTGGTACAAAAAAGAACTTTTAGATTCTGCACTTCCTGCCAAAGAGCTAGCAATAAATTCTGGTTTGAATATGAAGACTATAGTCAATATGTTTAACTCTGGGAAAAAGGAAATAGTTATAAATGCCGCCGATGATCATTATGATACCTTGTATAACTTGATTGAATCTCTTATTGATGCAGAAGATGGGATGGAATTGAAATTAACTCTAAAATTTAATGAAGTTAGTGTTGAGTTGAATGTGAGTGAAACACTGGTAGTTGTTAATACATTGGCCGTAAAAAGGGCTGCGATAAGAGGTGGTTTGTGGAGTACGGCAGGGAAGCGAGTTGAGAAACCGTTAATGCTAACCTTATGTAAGCTGTACGAGGTTTCATCTAACAATTATCGAATGCACATATCAAATGCAGACCACAGAGATGATTTTGATAGGGAAGTTGATTTCTACTTATTACGAGGTGATGCGGAATTTAAGTGCGAAGTAAAATTGATAGGAAAAGGCAATCCGGAGAGCGCGGATGCTGTGATAGCGAGAGGTAGTAAAGTTTTTGTAGCTGATAAATTGTCGGATACTAATAAGGCACAACTAAATAGCCTCGGCGTAGAGTGGGTTGCTTTAAGAGATAACAATGGCTTTCACAGGTTCGCAACCGTACTTAGAAAACTTAAGATTCCTTTTACTGATAATAATTTTAAGGATGTAGATAGTCGCATTGAACAGATATTCAATGAAATATTTACATAATTAAGGCGTGTTTATCCATTTCAAGCTATCTCTATACCAAGCTATCTCTATACATCGAGATAAGCGCGAGCATCGGCAATTCGTTGGCGGACGCCGGCAGTGCCGCCGTGCGTGCGTTTATTTTGTATTGCGGTTTTAGGATTTAATACTTTAAGTGCACTACTATCCAGTGTCGGATGCAGTGCTTGTAATTGTTCTATCGGCAGAGCATCCAGCGCACAGTCCTGCTGCACAGCGAGCTTGACCGCCTGTCCGACTATACGGTGTGCGTCGCGAAAGGGCACTTTTTTACCAACCAAATAGTCGGCTAGATCTGTTGCCGTAGAAAAGCCACTCTGCGCAGCTTCTAACATTTTTGCACGATTGGCTTTGATAGTCGGTATCAGTTCGGCGAGTATCACAACGGACGGTAAAGTTGCGTCTAGCGCTTCATAGACTATCGCTTTGTCTTCTTGATTGTCGCGGTTATACGCCAAAGGTTGTCCTTTCATCAACATCAATAGCGCTACCAATGCACCACTTGTGCGGCTACTTTTGCCGCGTATCAGTTCGGCTACATCAGGGTTTTTCTTCTGCGGCATAATCGATGACCCAGTGCAAAAGCGTTCTGCCAGTGTGACGAAATCAAACTGTTGCGACGACCATAGCACTAGTTCTTCGCACACTCGCGACAAATGCGACAGCAGTAGTGCACAACACGAGCAGAACTCGACGGCAAAGTCGCGGTCTGAGACCGCATCCAAGGAATTATCCGATATCGCGTCAAAGCCCAGTAATTCGGCGGCATAGCGTCTGTCCAGATCATATACGGTACCAGCGCAAGCAGCACTTCCCAACGGTAACACATTGACCCGTTTACGGGTATCCTTAAGGCGGGCAACATCGCGCTTTAGCATCTCGAACCAAGCCAACAGATGATGACCGAAAGAGATCGGTTGAGCGACCTGCAGATGCGTGTAAGCCGGCATCACGGTTTCCGCTTCGCGCTCGGCGAGTTCAAGCAGACCTCGCTGCAGTTGGTGTATTTTTTCTAGCAATAAATCTATTTGACCGCGTAGATAAAGTCTAAAGTCGGTTGCCACCTGATCATTACGCGAACGGCCGGTATGTAATTTCTTGCCTACATCACCCAATCGCTCTATCAAGCAAGCCTCTATATTCATGTGTATGTCTTCAAGCGAGGTATCGTAATTAAAACGACCTTCGGTTATTTCTTTTTTGATTTGCGCTAAGCCGGCAATCAGAGATTCTGCTTCTTGCTCAGTTAATACCTGCGCCTTCAGCAATACTTTGACATGCGCAGTAGAGGCTTCTATATCCTCCGCGTAAAAACGCCTATCGTATTCTAGCGATGCAGTAAAAAGTTCGACTTGCCGCTCAGTGGTTTCAGTAAAACGTCCGCTCCACAATTTGCTTTTAGTATGTTCTTTGCTCATTGTTGTTATCGTTTATTTAACAATGGAGATTATAAACCATGTCGAGCGAGGCATCGATATATTCCGTGCGACACTCAGCTACTTATTTTTGCTTAATACAAGTTATGCTTGAGTATGACTGATGGGGCTTTTGTCTTATTCGTCTTTGTTTAGCATGATATGCAGCTGTTGTAATCTAAAGAGTGTCAATCTAAAGGGTATTAGCTTGAATTAAGATAAACTAGATGGCGACATCTAACTAGGGATCTAGAGCCGAACAGCAAGTTGTAGACAATGAATATACACGAACAATTACTAAACGCGCGCGATACGATTAATCGAGGAGGAATTGTCGCCTATCCGACCGAAGCAGTATACGGTTTGGGTTGCAACCCTATGAACGAGCAAGCTGTGCATCGTTTATCGGTAATAAAAGAACGACCGCCTGATAAAAGCTATATTCTAATAGCCGACGACTTCTCCCATCTGCGTCCTTTTTGTGCAACTATAGATGCATCTCGTTGGCAACCTATCCGTAGCAGTTGGCCAGGACCTTATACATGGATATTTCCAGCCACAGAATTGTGTCCGCGTTGGCTTTGTGATAGGGAAGCCGGTATCGCGGTGCGAGTAACTGCCCACCCTGTTGCAGCTGAGCTATCTAAACTTTGCGGACACGCATTGGTTTCCACCAGTGCCAATATCAGCGGCCAAGCACCGGCTAAAACATGGCAAGCGGTTGCAGCTACATTCAAGGATAAGATTGATTATATCGTCAACGCTAAGGTCTCCGACCTCGACGGCAATCCGACGGTTATTCGCGATGCAATGAGTGGCCAACGGCTACGATAGTTGTTGTTTGTTCTATCGCGTAATTAGTGCTACCCTTTTGATATGAACATAGAATCGGTGACTGATTATCTACTCGGATTGCAAAGCCGACTATGTCGTGTGTTGAGCCAATTCGAAGAAAATGCATCTTTCACCGAAGATCCTTGGCATAGCAAGCTGGGTAAAGGGCGTACGCATATATTTTCTGGTGGACAGGTTTTGGAGAGGGCAGGGGTTAATTTTTCATATGTCCATGGTGATAAGCTACCGCCGGCGGCGCTGTCGGAAACCGCTGCGCGATCTGTCGACGGGGCGTTTGAAGCGACCGGAATATCCATAGTCGTTCACCCGTTGAATCCTCATGTGCCTACCGTGCATTGTAATCTGCGCTTCTTCAAGTTGGACGATACCGCCAATGTGTCGCACTGGTGGTTTGGCGGTGGCTACGATTTAACGCCTTATTATCCTTATCGCGAGGATGTGGTAGATTGGCATCGGGCAGCACATTCGGCGTGTGCGCCGTTCGGCGATGATGTGTATAATCGTTATAAAAAGTGGTGCGACGAATATTTCTATATTAAACATCGTGCTGAGACCCGCGGGGTAGGTGGCTTGTTTTTTGATAATCTGAACGAATGGGGTTTTGATAAGTGTTTCTCTTTTATGCGTAGTATCGGCGATAGTTTTGCTACAATTTACCCAGTTATCGTCGATCGGCGTTATCAGACCCCGCACGATAAGAGGCAACGAGAGTTCCAACTATATAGACGCGGTCGTTATGTGGAATTTAATTTGGTTTACGATCGTGGTACTTTGTTCGGCTTACAATCCGGTGGGCGCGTAGAATCTATATTGATGTCGCTACCGCCGCAAGTAAGGTGGCACTACGATTGGCAGCCCGAACACGGTAGTGCCGAAGAGGATTTGTATGTCAATTACCTAAAACCGCGGGATTGGCTGGGAGTGAAAAATACGAACGATGAATAGCGATCATGCAAGAGTATCCTAAAACCAGAATGCGTCGTAGCCGTCGGTGGGAGTTTAGTCGGCGGCTGTTACGCGAGACTACTTTGACTGTCGATGATTTAATATATCCGATATTTGTGACCGAAGGAGAACAGGTCTCGGAGCCTATTTTGGCAATGCCGGGGATCAACCGCCTCTCTATAGATTTAGTAGTTCAAGAAACAAAATTATTGCGCGAACTGGGTATTCCGGCAGTTGCTTTATTTCCGGTAGTACCTAAAGCACTCAAAAGTAGGCAAGCATCCGAAGCCTATAACCATCAAGGATTGATGCAGCGTGCGATACGCATATTGAAAACCGAAGTGCCTGAAGTAGGTGTTATCACTGATGTTGCGCTGGATCCTTTCACTGCAGACGGGCAAGATGGTTTGACTCGAGACGGCTATGTAGTTAACGACGAGACCGTGCAGGTATTATGCAAGCAGGCTTTGTCGCACGCTGAGGCCGGCGCCGATATGGTTGCACCTTCGGATATGATGGACGGGCGTATTGGTAAAATCAGAGAGATATTAGAAGCGAATGGTTATACGGAGACGATGATATTGGCATACTCTGCTAAATACGCATCGGCTTTTTACGGTCCTTTTAGAGAAGCCGTAGGCTCGCTACAAAATCTTGGTTCAGCCGATAAAAAAACCTACCAGATGGATCCTGCGAATGCCGACGAAGCCTTAGCTGAGGTGCGGCTGGATATACAAGAAGGTGCCGATATGGTAATGATAAAACCAGCGTTGCCTTATCTCGATATTATTCGACGAGTCAAAGATCGCTTTGAGATTCCACTATTTGCCTACCAAGTGAGTGGCGAATACGCACTGCTGAAATCTGCAACTGGGCAAGGCTACTTATCCGAGCAAGACTGCGTAATGGAGAGCCTATACGCAATTAAACGAGCCGGTGCCGATGCGATTTTGACCTACTATGCAAAAACAGTTGCAATGTGGCTTGCCGACAAGGATGAATGACCCTCTTGAGAAAGACCTATACGGGCTGATCGGGTCGCCGGTCAAGCATAGTATTTCGCCAGTCGTACATAACTATTTTGCTAAACAAACCGAGCAGGCAATGCGCTATGAACTCGTTGAGTCGGCTGCTGATAGCTTTAACGCTACCCTGCAAGGATTTATCCGCCGCGGTGCCAAAGGCGCAAACATCACTTTGCCGTTTAAGGAGCAAGCGTGTCGTATCGCAACGACTATAAGTCCGCAAGCGCGTCTGGCAAAAGCGTCCAACACACTGTTTATACACAATGCGGAAGTACTATACGGCGACAATACCGACGGCATTGGTTTAATTAAAGATTTGCTTGAATACTGTCGCATTGAATTAGCCGGCAAAACAATTCTGATAGTTGGTGCCGGGGGTGCCGCTCGCGGTATCATTGCACCATTATTGCAAGCAAATGTATCGCAGCTTGCTATTGCGAATCGCCATGTTGATCGCGCCGCTGCTCTGGTTAAAGAGTTCAGCCAGCTAAGCGATATAAAACTATACACTTTTGAGGAACTTGCCGACCGGCACTTTGACGGTATTATCAATGCAACCTCAGCGAGTCTCTATGATGAGGTGCCGGCCTTACCAAGTTCTTTACAAACCCAATGGGGTTACGACTTGGTTTATCGAGCCAAGCCCACTGCGTTTATGAATTGGTTGATTGATTTAGGCGTAGATACGGTATTTGACGGATTGGGTATGCTGGTTGCACAAGCGGCTGAATCGTTCTATTTATGGCGTGGTGTGGCACCACAAATAAGACCAGTCATTGACACTTTGCGCGGCGATTTATAGCCACCTTTGGCAAGCCGGCCGTGTTTGCCACTGCAACAAACGGCGGATCTGATATCGGAATCTCCGCATATAGCGACATGGCTGAGGTTATGCACAAGGCAGGGTCTGATATCGGAGTCTCTGTATAAAGCAACATGGCTGAGGTTATGCACAAGGCAGGCCGTTTGTGCCACTGCAACAAACGGCGGTATCCTGTGCCACCGCAGCAAACGGCGGTATCCTGCGCTACTGCAACAAACGGCGTTATCCTGTGTCATAATAGCCACCTTATTGGTTTCTCCTATACTTGTTTGTAAAGCAAAGCGATTAAAGTAATGAAAGATTTGATCTGTCCATCTATATTATCTGCTGATTTTGCCCGTCTGGGAGCGGATGTTGCCGCAGTGCTGGATGCTGGCGCCGATATGATTCATTTTGATGTGATGGACAATCACTATGTGCCTAATTTGACTTTCGGACCTATGGTCTGTAAGTCATTGCGTGATTACGGTATCACTGCCCCTATAGATGTGCATCTGATGGTACAACCAGTAGATAGATTGATTATTGATTTTGCCTCTGCTGGTGCCGATTACATTAGTTTCCACGGTGAGGCAAGCGACGACTGCGAGCACAGCCTACGATTAATTCGCGAACAAGGTTGCCGAAGTGGTTTGGTATTCAACCCTGATGTGCCAGTTGATGCACTGGAACAGTTTATAGACTATGTAGATATGGTTTTGTTAATGTCGGTAGTGCCGGGGCGCGCCGCTCAGCAATTCATTCCTTCGGTTGTTGATAAAATTAAGCAAACGCGTGAGTTATTAAACTGCCACACCACATCAGTTCGCTTGGAAGTAGACGGTGGCATCAAAGTTGAAAATATTGCTGAGATAAAAGCCGCTGGCGCCGACACTTTTGTTGCTGGATCGGCGATCTTCGGCAGCAACGATTATCGTCGCACTATTGCCGAGATGCGCGAGCGTATAGATAATGCCAACACCACCTGATGATTGACCACAACGAATACCAACGATTGGCGGCACAAGGTTATACGCATATCCCGCTCGTACGGGAACTGCCGGCCGATTTGGATACCCCGGTTGGCGTTTATCTAAAACTGGCGAACAGTCCCAACAGTTATCTGCTCGAGTCTGCAGACGAAGGACGGTATTGGGGTAGGTATTCAATTATCGGGATGAGTTGTTCAAATTATATTCAGGTCAATCATCTCACCGTGAGTTTATACGAGGGTGGCTGTTTAAGTATGCAGCAAGAGGTATCTAATCCGCTGTCGTGGGTAGAGGATTACCTAGCTACTTTTAACATCGCACAAAGCAAATCACTGCCGCGCTTTTGCGGTGGCTTGGTCGGTTATTTTAGCTATGAGACGGCGTGTTACATAGAGCCTAAATTAGCAACGGCAACCCTTAAAAAACCTGATGAGTTGGCAACGCCGGATATATTCCTGATGGTATCTATGCAGATTGCGGTCATCGACAATCTCAGAGGTATGTTGTCTTTGATAGTCTATGCCGACACATCGCACGAAGACGGCTACCAACAAGCATTGGATACTATCCAAGAACTGGAAGGGCGGTTGCGCACACCCTCTGTCTCATTGCCGTCCGTTGCTGTGCAAGTACCGAATGAGCGGGACTTTAGCTTTGGCTTTACGCAGTCGGATTATATGGATGCGGTAGAAAAATGTCGCCGTTATATTATCGACGGCGAGGTGATGCAGGTTGCGCTGTCACAGCGTATGCAGGCGCCTTTTGAATGTAATGCATTTAATTTATATCGTGCCCTGCGTCGTTTGAATCCGTCGCCTTATATGTTTTATTTCAATTTAGATGAATTCAACATTGTCGGTTCGTCACCAGAAATTCTGGTTCGTAAAGAAACCGAACAATTGACCCTTAGACCGATTGCCGGCACTCGTCGGCGTGGCGAGACTGATGCTGAAGACTTACGCTTGGAGAAAGAGCTGTTGTCAGATGATAAAGAACTTGCCGAACATTTAATGTTGATAGATTTAGGTCGCAACGATTTGGGACGCGTTGCTAAAGTCGGTAGCGTTCAGGTTACCGATAAAATGTTGATAGAACGCTACTCGCATGTGATGCATATCGTCTCCAATGTGGTGGGTGTTGCCTCCCCGAACACCAGTGCCGTGGAAGTCTTGCGCGCGACCTTTCCGGCGGGCACCGTCACCGGAGCACCCAAAGTGCGGGCGATGGAGATTATCGCCGAACTCGAACCGGTTAAGCGTAATATCTACTCAGGTGCAGTCGGCTATATAGGTTGGAACGGTATCATGGATCTTGCGATTGCGATACGCACTGCGGTCATCAAAGAACAAACCTTATTTGTGCAAACTGGAGCAGGGCTGGTTTACGATTCACAACCGCAAAAAGAATGGCTAGAGACGATGAACAAAGCGGATGTGCTATTGGCGGCGGCGCGCATGGCAAAAGATTTTGCTTGAGGACGAAACGATGATATTGGTTATAGATAATTACGATTCTTTCACTTATAACTTGGTACAGTATTTAGGCGAGTTAGGTGTTGATACTCAGGTTGTGCGCAACGACCAAACCGATATAAAAGCGATACACGAACTCAAACCGCAGCGTATCTTAATTTCTCCCGGACCTGGCACACCCGATTCTGCAGGGATCTCGCTTTCAGTGATCAAACATTTTGCCGAACAGATTCCGATTTTGGGCGTGTGTTTAGGTCATCAAGCCATTGCTCAAGCTTTCGGTGGCACGATAAGTCATGCACAGCGGATTATGCACGGCAAAACTTCGCAGATTTATCATCACACAACCGGTTTGTTCGTGGACATAGATAGTCCTTTTCAAGCAACTCGCTACCACTCGTTGGTCATAGAAAAGACTTCTTTACCTGAGTGTTTAGAGGTAAATGCCTGGACCGAAGTAGATCATCAACCAGAGGAGATTATGGGAGTGCGCCATCGCAGTTATCCCACGGTGGGCGTACAGTTTCATCCGGAATCCATATTGACTGAGCACGGACATAAATTACTGAGCAATTTTTTGAAAGATGCAGTTTAGCCGATTGATAAATAAACTGGTTGATGGGTATAGCTTAGAGGCTCAGGAGATGCAGGCTTTTATGAATGCGCTGATGCAAGGTGACATTGATGCTGTGCAAGCCGGCGCCGTGCTGATAGCACTACGCGCGAAAGGTGAAAGCATCGAGGAGTTGACTGTGGCTGCGCAAACTATGCTTGATTTTGCGCTACCTGTGGAGATAGCAGGAGAACACTTAGTGGACACCTGCGGCACTGGCGGCGACGGCGCCGATACTTTTAATATATCAACTGGTTCGGCTTTGGTGGCTGCCGCAGCTGGGGCGATAGTGGCAAAGCACGGAAACCGTTCGGTTTCAAGCCACTGCGGCAGTGCTGATTGCTTAGAGTTGGCGGGTGTAACCATAGACCTGCCAGTACCCGCAGTGCAGGCGTGTATAGCAAAAGTCGGCATAGGGTTTTTATTCGCACCTAATTTTCATCCGGCGATGCGCCATGTAATCGGTATTCGCAAATCACTGGGCGTGCGCACACTATTTAATCTGTTAGGTCCACTGACTAATCCCGCTCGCCCACCTTATAAAGTCATTGGGGTATTTGATAAAGCATGGCTCGCCGCTATGGCACAAGCGGCATCGGCACTGGGTGTTGCGCGAGTGATGACATTGCACTCTGAAGAGGGATTGGATGAGATTAGTCCCGCCGCTACCACCCATGTGGTAGAAATTATCAATGGTGAAACCCGAAGCTATACAGTGACTCCAGAGGATTTTGGTTATAGTCCTATAGAACTTTCGGCAATCAAAGCCACATCACCTGAACACAGCCTACAGACATTGCAAATGGCACTAAAAGGAGATACCCCAGCCTCTCAGGCGATAGCAATGAATGCTGCAGCAGCACTCTATATTGCACAGCTTGCGTCTGACTTAAAAGAAGGTGCGGCGATGGCAATGGATGCGATGCGAGATCAGCGAGCAACGGATAAATTGCAAGCATTGATTGAGGTGAGTAGAACGGAAGCACAAAAGTATGTCTGAACAGCGATCGCTACTCTCTGAGATACTAGCATATAAACAGCAACAGGTTGCTGAGTTGCGCAAGCAGCGTGGCATAGACCTACTCAAAGAGTATGCACAAGAACAAGGTGCACCGCGTGGGTTTGCGCATAGCCTAAAAGCACGCGTGAAGAATAAAAAAACCGCAATCATCGCCGAGATTAAACGCGCATCCCCCAGCAAAGGCACGCTGTGTGTAGATTTCAATCCACTCGATATAGCTCGCGATTATATGATGGCTGGTGCGACTTGCCTGTCGGTTCTCACCGATAAAAAATTCTTTAAAGGCTCAGGTGCTATATTAGACCTAGTGCGCCGCCACTGTATGCTACCGACACTGCAAAAGGATTTCATCATTGACGAATACCAAATCTACGAAAGTCGTGCACTGGGTGCCGACTGTATACTACTCATAGTCGCCGCTTTGCCTGACGACGCACAGCTACAAAGCCTCCATGCAAAGGCGCGCGAACTCAACATGGATGTGTTGGTGGAAATACACGACCAAGCGGAACTGCAGCGCGCACTAACCATTGACGGAATAGAGCTGATAGGCATCAACAATCGTAATCTCCATACTTTCAAAACTGATATAGGAATCAGCATTGAGCTCGCCGCATCAGTAGCTGAAGACAAAATCGTCATTAGTGAAAGCGGCATCAATACACCCGACGATATTCAACGACTGGCACAACACAACATCCATGCCTGCCTGATAGGTGAAGCTCTGATGACCGCCGCAAACCGACAGGAGAAGCTCATCGAATTGCTCGGAGGCACTCGCCGCCCGTACTGAGCAGACAAACCGCTAGAATCAACCGCTAAAAATCACACCGTTTTATCAGTTGATATTGAGTGCATTGATAGTGATGCCAGCACAATAAGCTACCTATTCACAATATTTTTCATCGGCGCATTTTACCGTTCGTCGGAAATATGTTGAAAAATGATTTTCGGTTCGTTATGCTTGGTTTAAGTGTTTGCCGATCAGCAAGTGCTATTTGGGCTTTTAATAAAAAGGCATAGAATGATGACCAAGAATAGTCAACTAATAGTCAATCAAAAACGAAGAGATATTTGACAATGCATAAACTAGAGTACATCAGTATGTTGTCTGCTCATTTCAGGTTAACCAGTATATTCCTGAAAGCAGTCATGTTCTCTGAGATTAGATCAGTATATTTTATGGCTACTGATTATAGGTAAAGACAATGCTGAAACTGAATAAATTCTTCTTAAGCGATGTTCGCTGCTTCAAAGGCGAGAAAGAATTCAATATACGTCCCTTGACTTTCTTGATAGGAGAAAATAGCACCGGCAAATCAACTGTCCTAGGGTGTATCCATGCAATAGGCCGATATATCGGCGGGCAAGGGCCTTCAATAAACTTTCAATGGGAGCCTTTTGAAATGGGAGGTTTTACAAACATCGCCAGAAGAGCAACACCTAAAAATACTGAGTTTGAACTGGGTTTTGAATTCGATTCCGATGAGAAGGCATTAAAACACGAATTACGAATTACTCTGGGCGAGCAATCTGATAGTGCAACTCCGGTTATAAAACAAATAGGTATGACATTCTCTGATAGAGAAATAATATTCATCCCCTCTAGTAGCGATGACAACGAGGACTCACCCAGACCTAAAATAGACCATAAAGGTTCTAAGAAGGTCTTAAAAATTTTACTTCCGACATATGTTCAGCACTCTCTATCATTTTCTCGGGGGTTTTATTATCTGCAGCGTATAAAGCATGATGCCAAATTATCTGCCCGTGACCATCGTCAAGTCGGAGAAACATCAGTTAATTCCGAAGAGGAAGAGGTTTTGCAATTTTTTACAGATAAGGTATGGGATAAGGTATCGGATAAGGTATGGGATGTATTACGCCTCTCTCTTAACCTATACGGTTTTGCACCTATACGCTCTGAACCGCACAGGACTTATGATCCTTTATTTGATGATGAAACTCCGTACGGTCATGAGATTCCCTTAATATTGCGAAGATTGTCCTTTGGAGAAAAGGAGAAATGGAATCAATTAAAAGAAAAGCTAGTAAAATTCGGCAAAAGTTCTGGATTATTCACTGATATTCAGGTCAGAAATCTGGGTAGGTCTCTGAGCAATCCATTCCAGCTGCAATTTAAAATCAGAGGCGCACAGGCTACGAATTTAATAGATGTCGGTTATGGTGTAAGCCAGATATTACCGATTGTGACGCGTGTACTCATGGCAACTGAATCCCAATTTTTAATGCAACAACCGGAAGTCCATCTGCATCCTAAAGCACAAGCAGCGCTGACCTCTTTATTGGTCAAGCTGACAAAACCGCAAAATAATAGCTTTATTATAGAAACGCATAGCGACTATCTGATTGACCGCGCGCGTATTGAAATTATGCGCGGCAACATAGCGCCAGACGATGTTTCGCTGATTTACTTAGAATCAAAAAGGGGAGATGTAGCAGTGCATAATTTATGCTTTGATGAGGAAGCTAACTTTAAAGAATATCCGCCTGATGGCTATCGTAAGTTCTTTTTGCAAGAAGCCCATAGATTATTAGGGTGGGATGACTAATTGTGTGTGTGATTATAGACACCAATCGCCTTCCCGATTATGTTAAAGGAAATGATGAGGCTCTAAAACTACTGAGGAATAGAATAGAGAAGAACAAAATAAAGCTAATTGCTCCACAAGGTGTCTTTCTGGCTGAATACAACAAGTTTGACAAGTTTAAGCCACTTATCAGTCAATATCTCAAGAATGATTGGTTCAAGAAGGTTTCTACAGAAAGATTCAGTGCCGCTGAAGCCGATTTAAAGAATAAAAAAGAGCAAGGCGAAATTAGTATTAGATCTAACGAGAAAGATCTCCCTATACTTGCTCTAGCTAGAGCCTCTGACACTGAGTTGTTGGTATCTGATGACAGAAATTTAGGGGAAGATTTTAAGAACCCTAAAATTATACGAAGAGGGCGTATTATCCGTACAACTACAAGCCATAAAGATGTCAAAGATCTTCTAGATAGCAATAATTGTCCCAGCTAGAGATTTTAGAATTATCAATATCAGTGTTGGCTTCATCAGTGTTCATCACGCAACTTCGTTTAGCTTAGTTAATTTGTCGGCACGGTGATTGTGTTTAGAACCGTGCGGTTTATTGTGGCGCCCCTGAGATGATTCGAACATCCGACCCACGCTTTAGGAGAGCGTTGCTCTATCCAGCTGAGCTACAGGGGCACGGTCATTATTTTACGGCAGATCAGTGTCGTCGGCGAAATAGCCATCTTGGTAGTGTTCTACCGTCACTGAGGTCTGTATGCCGCCGCGTATATTAAAATCCGCAGTTAGTTGCATAAATCTAGGCTCAATGGCTCGGCACAGATGATCCAATATCTCATTGCTGATTGCCTCGTGGAATGCTTGTTTGTTCCTAAATGACCACATATAGTTTTTCAGGCTTTTCAATTCTATGCATAATTTATCCGGCTTGTAGTGCAAATACAGATGTGCAAAATCTGGTTGTCCGGTTAACGGACACAGACAAGTAAACTCAGGAATATCTATATCAATGGTATAATCCCTATCAATTCTAGGGTTATCGAAAGTTTCTATATTTTTGCTTGGGTTACGATTTGGCATAGCTTTTAACCTTAGTTGTCTATTTTGTATAAGAAAATGAAACTTGAAAAGATAAAGTTAGTTGGATTTAAGTCTTTTCCAGATCAAGTAACAATTGATATTGTATCAAACATGACCGCTATCGTGGGTCCTAACGGCTGCGGTAAATCTAATATCGTTGATGCGGTCAATTGGGCACTGGGACACGATGCCCGCGAGGTTCGTGCCGCTTATGCCGACGATGTAATATTCAGTGGTACTGGTGAACGTAAAGCTTTGGGCTTGGCAGCCATAGAATTATTGTTTGATAACAGCGATAACACTGGCGGTGGTAAGTATGCTACATACAACGAGATTTCTATAAGACGCAGTGTTGACCGTAGCAGAGAATCTAAATACTACATCAATAACACGCGCTGTCGGCGGCGCGACATACACGATATTTTTGCCGACACTGGTTTAGGACCGAATGGTTATGCGATTATAGAGCAGGGTATGATCTCTCGTCTCATTGAAGCTAAACCGGATGAAATGAGACTTTATATAGAGGAGGTTGCCGGCATATCCAAATATCGGGAGCGCAAACGAGATGCAGAGCTTCGTATGCGTCATACTCGTGACAATCTTGCACGGGTTCGCGATATTGGTGAGGAGCTTGACAAGCAGCTCGGAAAGCTCAAACGACAAGCTAAAGATGCTGAAAGATTTAAGGACTTAAAAGCAAATCAACAAAAATTGACTATTCGGGTGCTTGCTTTGGAATATAAGCAACACGAAGAGCAAAGTCTGCACTACGCGGAAAAATTATCCGAACTGCGATTGAAGCAAGACAGCAATCAAACCGAAATGACTACGCTGGAGACCCGCATCCAAGCGCTTCGTCTGTCACAAGATGAGTGGAATGACAAACTCAACCAAACCCGCGAGAATTTCTATGCGCTTAACGCCGAGATTGCAGGTATAGAGCAAGACATCGCAAATCGCCGCAAAAGCGCCGAGCAATTATCTGCCGAACAAACAGCAATAGAGCAAGCGATACAAAGGTGTGAGACGCGCGATAGCGAACAGCAACAAAGACATTCTCAATTACAGTACAAGCTACAAGATATAGAGCAAGCTATAGTAAAGGCGCAACAAAAGATGACCAGCTATGAACAGCAACTTGAATCAGCGGAACGCAAACAGACCCAACTGAGATTTGAGTGGGATAGCCATCACACCAGCGGTAAAAAGGCGTTGGATAATGTAGAGGTTTATCGTGTCAAGATAGATTATTGCTTAAAGGAATTGGATAATATAAAGGTTCACCGCCAGGCAATCACGCAACGCAAGGCGGCGATACAACCCGATGCTACAAAAGCGCAACTCAGACAAAAAGAGCAACAACTGCAAACCTTGCAACAGGCTTTCTCTCAACACGAGCAACGGCTGCAAGAACACCCTCAGCAGATGGCACAACTGCAATCTCAGATTGATAATGCTATGAAAGAAACCCACGCAGCAAGCGTTCTGGTGCAAGATTTACATGGCAAACTTGCGTCGCTGAAGGCTTTGCAAGAGGAGGAGATTCGTCAAGTACCAGGCGACTTTAACGATTGGCTGCAAAAACATAATTTGCAGAACGCTACAAAAATAGCCGATTATTTAGAAGTAGATGAAGGTTGGGAGCAAGTCGTCGAGCAGGTGCTTGGTTATATGTTGAATAGCGTCGAGGTGGAAGCACTGGATAGTTATATAGAAGCGTCTGCGACGATAACCGCGGGGCGATTGGCGATGCTTGAATCTGCAGAGTCTGCCAGTAAAATGCGGGCTGATTCTCTCGCCCATAAAATTAAAAACAGTGCTACGATAAAAGCTCTATTGGCAAACATTTATATAGTAGATCATGCGCAACAAGCGATGCAACAACGATCCCAACTTGCTGACCACGAGTCTCTGGTAACCAGCGATGGCTTATGGGTGGCTAAGCACTGGTTGCGCTTGCAGCGCAACCACGAGCAGAGTGGTGCCTTATCGCGGCGCCGAGAAATAGAACAACTGCAGAGCGAGATAGCAATTGCCGAGGAAAGAGTAGCCGCTCGGCAAGCGGACACGACATCGTTGCGCACTCGTCTGCAGTCCTGCGAAGAACAACGAGGGCAAATACAACTACAACTGTCGCGCAGTATGAATGAAATATCTGATCTGAAATTGCACATCCAGCAGGACACAATCAAAATCAAACAACAAGATGATCTAATACGCGACTTGGATAAGGAATTAACCCAGCTAAGCGAACGCGAAAGCACTATACAGGGACAGCACGATGCTCTACAAAAAGACTATCAACGGGCATCGGCATCAGCATCAGGACACGATAGCAGCGGTAGCGCATTAGAACAACAGCGTATAGCAAGCGAGGAAGCGGTTGCCGAAACCCGAAGCGACCTTGCCGAACAACAGCAGCAACTGCATCAAATAGAGATCGAGCAACATTCTTTAACCACCGAACTTAAGGGATTGGACGAAGCTATTGAGCAAGGCCGGCAACAACACGCAGATTTGATACACCGTCATCGGTCAATGCAGAAGGCATCGCAAAGCTCTAGCAACCCTATTGTCCAACGACAGGCCGAGATAGCCAGCTTGATTAATAAACGAGAAACGATAGAAGCGACAATCAGCCAATGTAACCAGACATTAAAAGACAATCAATCTACAATACAAGAATTTGAAACACGCTATAAATTGTTGAACGAAGCTAAGGAAGATATGCATGCAGAGCGCGAGCAACTACACGGCACGCATCAAGCAGAAGTTGCACGGTGTAGTGATCTGCGTGACAAATTAGCAGAATATGATTTTGTCTTTGACCAACCCGACGGTAATGAAGTACAACAAGATTTGACGCAAGTACGCACCGACCTTGAAAAGATTGAGAGGAAGATTAGCCGTATGGGTTCTATTAACTTAATCGCCATAGAGGAGTTTGAGGAACTGAAAGAGCGCAAGGAATATTTGGATAGCCAGAATCAAGACCTGGTGTCGGCTCTGGAAACATTAGCGCAAGCGATAAACAAGATAGATCGCGAAAGCAAGGAAAAATTTAAACATACTTTTGAACAAATCAACGATAAACTTAGCACACTGTTCAAGCGTTTATTCAAAGGAGGTTATGCCAGATTGGAACTGGTCGAGCAAAATTGGCTAGAGAGTGGTGTATCAATTATGGTATCCCCACCAGGCAAGAAACTATCTTCTATACGCTTGTTATCGGGAGGGGAGAAAGCACTGGCGGCACTTGCCGTTATCTTCGCTATTTTTGAGTTGCGCCCGGCGCCTTTCTGTATACTAGACGAAGTAGATGCGCCCTTAGATGAAAATAATATATTAAATTTTTGCACACTGATAAAAGATCTGAGTAACCGTGTGCAGTTTATGATTATTACCCACAGCCGCTTGACGATGGAAAATGTTGATTCTTTAATTGGTGTTACGATGGCCGAACCCGGCGTTTCAAGGTTGGTCTCAGTGAATGTCGAAGAAGCCGCACAAATGGCAGGTGCATGATGGCTGAATTGCGTTGGTTGTTGATAATCATCGGAGTAGTCATTATTTTAGCAGTCTACGCCTATAGTAGATATCAGTCCCATTCTAAGAACGAAAAAGAGTCACCCCGCAGTTCGCCGCCTAGCAACCCTCTGGTGTCCGACAAAAAAATAAAAGCCACCGCCATCCCTTCATTGCGGAACGATTATTCTAAAATAAAATTTGACGGTGAATTGTTGGGTAAGACTAAACTATCAGAACCCAACAAGCATAGCAAACCTGAAGAGACCAAGCCCCTTGAAATTGAGCAGCCTCTGGAGAAACCTCCTGAGCGTACCGCCACCACACTTGTTATATTGCATGTATGGGCACACTCAGGGCAATATTGGCAAGGCGACCAATTGATGGAGGTTGCCGAGCAGGCCGGCTTAACAGCCACTGATACAAATATCTTTCAGTATTTTCACCAAAGTAACAGCACCGTTCCGTTATTTCATGTCGCCAATAAAACCGAACCAGGAACTTTTGAGTGGGATAAGATGAAGCAATTTAAAACCCAAGGCGTAAGCCTATTTATAAAACTACCGACATTTTTCTCGGCTTACGAAGCCTTTTCATTGATGTACGCTTGCGCACAGAGATTTGCCAATGCGCTCAAAGGAGAAATCCGCACCGAAAATCATAAACCCATAACACAAAAAAGCATTGATGATATATACCGCTTGTGTCGGACGATTGATGAGCAGCATAATTCCGTATAAAGACATTGCGTAGATATTTGCAAACCACTGCTAGTACTGGCTGAGTTCTAATGTCACGAAAACTTTCCGATAGAGTTGCGTGGTTGCGTTGGCAGATTAACAAGCACAATCATCTTTACTATAATCTAGATGATCCGATCATTGCCGATCAAGAGTACGACGCACTACTCAAGGAACTGCAAGAACTAGAAAAAGCTCACCCCAAACTGCAAACTGTGGACTCACCGACTCAGCGCGTCGGGGCACCCAGCGGTAGGCTTTTTGCAACGGTGGCGCACCGAATACCCATGTTATCGCTGGATAATGCACAAAATCAGGACGATTTTAAGCAGTTTGATAAGCGCATGCAAGAAGCACTAGAAAGCGATGAGATTGTTTATAGTGCCGAACCTAAGCTCGACGGCTTGGCCATATCACTTACCTATACCAACGGTATTCTAACGACCGCTGCCACTCGCGGTGATGGTTATAGCGGCGAGGATGTTACCTTAAATATCTGCGAAATTGCTACAATACCGCAATCCCTGAAGGTTGCGAAACCACCTGTACTCGTTGAACTACGAGGAGAAGTCTATATGCAGCGCAATGATTTCGACCAGTTGAATGCTCGCTTGCAAAAGGAATCAGCTAAAGTTTTTGCCAATCCGCGCAACGCTGCTGCCGGTAGTTTAAGAAATAAGGATCCGCAAGTAGTCGCTGGCCGACATCTATCTTTTTTTTGCTACGGTATCGGTCAAAGCGAAGGTTGTGACCTGTTGTCTTCGCATATAGAAAGTCTACGACGAATAGCAGCTTGGGGTATTCCTATATCACCCGACACCAAAAGAGTAACAGGATTAACCGCGTGCTTGGATTTCTATAACAAAGTCATGGCGCGTAGGTCTGAATTGGCTTATGAAATAGACGGCGTCGTTTATAAGTTGGATAATCTCGCCGACCGAGATCTATTGGGTATGCGTTCTAGGGCACCACGTTGGGCGATCGCCTATAAGTTTCCTGCTCAGGAGCGAACAACAATCGTTGAAGCTGTCGAATTTCAAGTAGGTAGGACTGGTGCATTAACTCCGGTTGCCCGTCTCAAGCCAGTATCAGTCGGTGGCGTTATGGTGAGTAATGCGACACTACACAATATTGATGAGGTGAATCGCAAAGATGTACGCGTCGGTGATACTGTTTTTGTAAGGCGTGCTGGCGATGTGATACCTCAAATCGTCAAAGTGGTGATTGATAAAAGACCTCAGGCTAGCGTAGCGATAACGCCACCGACACAGTGTCCAGTATGCGGTGGACAAGTGGTTACCCAAGTTGAAGAGGCGATCGTTCGGTGTATAGAAAGCTTGAGCTGCCCGGCGCAGCGCAAACAACAGATACAACATTTTGTATCACGCTCGGCGATGGATATAGAAGGACTGGGTGCAAAACTCATTGAGCAGTTGGTGGATAAGGGGTGGGTGCAAAACATCGCTGATTTATATAAGCTCAACCGCAACGATATAGCTTCGCTCGATAAAATGGGGGAGCTCAGTGCCGACAAATTATTAACAGCTGTGAAAGAAAGCACTAAACCGAAACTGGCAAGATTTATTTATGCATTGGGCATACGTGAAGTGGGTGAAGTTACCGCACAGCTGCTGGCTGACCATTTTGGTAGCTTAGACAAGTTGATGGTTGCTGATGAATCAGAACTATGTGAAATTGAGGGGATAGGATCCATTACTGCGCAATGGATACACACATTTTTTAGCGATAGTAAGAACCGTTCAATTATAACTGCATTAAAAAAGGCAGGTGTGGTTATAGACGAAACCCAAACACCTGAAAGCAGTCTAAAACTCGCTGGTGAAATCTATGTTGTCAGTGGCACATTGAGTAAGCCTAGAGAGCAAATCAAACAACTATTACAACAACACGGAGCTAAAGTCGTCTCTAATATCTCAAAAGAGACTACTGCCTTGATTATCGGCGACAAGCCCGGTGCCAAACTCGGCAAAGCCGAAGCCTTAGGCATAGCGGTTATCAACGAAACCCAACTAGAGCATAAATTGCAGGACTCATAGAATATAATCTGTTAGTATTTTGCTAGCCGATTTGCGATGAGTTGCGGGTGTTCTGGTCACCGTTTGCCAGAGAATATTTTGTTTATGATGCCTCTGATATTTCTGGCCGAGCTTCTAATTGTGCCTACAGGATCTATTTTTTGAGCAACCGGAGCACTGATAAAATTAATTTCGGGTTTTTCCCAGCTACCTTTTAAGGTGTATTCCAAGGTGATTATTTTGTCAACAAAACTATCCATTGCGGTGACTTTGCTTATCAGAAATACGGTAGCAGCCGTCAGAGGACCGCCTAAAAATGCGGTTGCCAATGCAACATTGGTGCCTACATGGGGTACGACGATGATGGTTTGGTCGTAATCGCGTTGGCTGATACCAGTCCGCCCGCTGATTTTCATATTCATTGCTGGGCCGCTAATACTGAGGTTTTGGGTAATCAAATCCGCTTCATTAAATTCCAGTGTGCCTTGCAGGTTGTTGAATTCAAAACCTTTGTCAAAGACATCTTTGAAATCAAGCGTTAAGCGTCTGGCCAGCACATTTAGATTGAACAGACCGAATAACCTGCCTACTCCCCCCGGCTCTATGGTTTTGACGGAGCCATCTTTGATGCGCAGTTCTACCGGCCCTCGCAGTTGATCAATCTCAAAATCAACAGGGTTATTGTCCCACTGCAGCTGACCGTTAACTTGCCCTTGCCCGCCTCTGATACCACTATAAAAATTCCAGTTGCGTAATAACTGTCCGTAGTCATCGCTTTGTAATAGGAATTTGAAGTTGCTGTAATCTTGTTCGTCAATCTGCGTCCATTCGCCTTCTAGATGTGCTCGTATTGAGGCTTTGTCATCGCCGGTGCTTTTATTAAAGTCGATGCTGGTTATTTGTACGCCATTGGTAATCGGAGAAAATAGAGCTTTGAGATTTTCTACATCAAAGTCGCCGATCTTAAGCCGGTCTATTTTCATGGATATCAGCGGCAGCGTCGTTGGATCTGGTTTGCGCGTCTCGGATGATAAAGAATCACCATTGAGTATCAGGTGTTCTAAATCTATATAAACGCGTTGATCAGAGTCTAAGGGAAAGGAGATATTACCTTTTACTTCGTCGGATTTTAGTGCTACTAAGGTTTTATCCTGCTGCTTTTTGATTGTCATACTCACATAGTTCGCAGTCGAAGTGTTCCAGACCAGCTCGTTTATCAACACATCTATATCTTGTGTATAGCGTGTCGGCTGTGCTGTTGTAGGTTGATGATTTTCCAACCAGTCCATCCATTCATTAATAGAGATGCGTGGGATGACACCGCGCACCACGAATGAGTTATCCTCATCGGCTTCGTAAGGATAGGCGATATGTGGTGAAAAATAGAGTAAGCCAGTTATCGTTTCGGCTTCGTCCATTTGCAACACCAAGCGTAGGCGGTTGCCGTAATCCAATTGGTAGTCTTTGCTGTCTTCTTTAATATTTACGATTAATGTAGTATCGATTCTCTCACCAGCGCGTTTATACAACGGCGCCGGTGCATTGACTGCTAGAGTTTCTAGGTCGGAATTCAATTTAAGTTGTAGCGCACCTGGTGGTGTGGCATGCAGCGGTGGAATTAGCAGTTCTGCTCGCCAAGTATCGGCGGCCGAGTTGAAGATATTTGCTGGTAGCGAGGCTGTCTGTAAATAGTCGATAGGGAAAGGCATGCGGGTTTCTAACTTAAGTAGCGTTGAGCCTTCATTAGCTTCGGCTGAAGCAGTCAGTGGATAGGTATCGTTCAGTAATGCTTGAATATTGTCCGAGCGCCCACCTAGTTTATTGAAATACAATCGCCCTTGTAACTGTTTGAAGTCTAACTCTGATGTTTTTAGCTTTAGGCTTGCGCCATCTAAGTCTATATAGCCCTCTACATAAGTCTCGCGTTCAACGGCACGACTAAGTGGTGTCATCACTTTTAGGTTCATATTTACATTGCCATCGGCTGCTAGGTTTGAGATGAGAAGACTGTCGGGGTTAATCAAACCGCTGGTTGTGACATAACTTAAAATATCAGCCAGCGGTCCTCGTCCTTGTCCATAAATTTCTATATAAGGTTCAGTGATATCTTCAATTAAAACGGTAGCGTCTTCGCTGTAGAAATCCATGGTGCGCAGATTATCAGCGCGTATTTTCAGTGTTCTATTTTCGAGCAAAAAGTCTAAATTAAGTTCCTTGAGTGCGGGGTCTTTGTTACGGTAAAGCAAGTCAAGGTCCGATGCTTGAGCTTGTACCCGCCATAGTCCGGCATCTTGAGCGAAAGGAAAATCAGGATTGCCGTCGATAGACAGTTCGACTTGCTCAATAGTGCCGCCGCGCAAGCCATTATTGAGCCAATTTTCAAGTTCAGGATGGAGTGTTTGAGGTGGAATCCACTGCTTGACTTCAAGGGCCGACAGATTATTCAATTGCAGTGATGACTGCAGATGTTTATCTTTGTTATTTTTAATTGTATAGATGATATTACCAGAAAGAGTACTATCAGTTCCTTTGATGTAAAGTTGCGCAAGATTCCACTCAGAGTGTTCGGCATTGCCTTTATAAGTGCCGCTTACTTCGATACGCTCTAAGTTCTGCGGCACCGCCCGACCATCTTTATTTACTCTAATATCGTTTAGCATTAATTCTAGTTGTCCGCTTAACGGTTGTGGTAGATCGGCAAATGATTTAGGCAGTGCTACTGGTGGCCAGCGATGCGGCGTTGCAAACCAATCGCTGCTATGACTAGTCTGCAATATTAAGTCAATCATTTGTCTATGTTCGACAGTTTTAGCAGAGCTGTGTTCAATACTAAGGTTGGTTTGCATATAGGAGAGTAGTTGATTGTATATCGAAGGAGAGAGGTGATCGGCATAGATCCGCAGGTTGCTGAAATAATTGTCCTTATCTTGTATTTGAAAGATTGCCAGATCGGCATTTTCAATAATCGCTGCATCGCTTTGTAGCGATAGATTAGCAAACCCTAATTCTCTACTATCTTCTTCAGCTTGCCAATGTACATCAGTGCTCAGATGCGAGATTGAGTAATTAGGAGTTAAATAATTGTTCAGGGAAAGCGTACCGACCAAGCTTTCTAATCCGCCGCGATAAGATGCGTATCCCCATAATTCGGTTTGCAATTGACCGTCGTGCGCAGCCTGTATTCCTGCTAGTCTATAGATACCAGCTAATTTTAAGCCCTCGCTACGAATATAGAATTCGCCCGCTGGATTGATTATATTGTGGTCAAGCGTGGTCGTTAAGTTTAGGTTTTGTCCTAATGTCTGAGGCAGTTCAGTGACTAAGTTTAATTGGGTCTGATGAAGTTCGGGGCTGATGATGAAATGTTTTACCCGAAAACTTTGCCGAATCTCGTCATACTTATTATCCCAGTGTATTAGCACATCGTGAAATCCTAAGTCGAAATAGTCTACGGATATGGCTTTGGTGAGCAGTTGTGTCGGATTAAATTGTCGTTCGGGTAGACTCCATTGTCGGTCAATCTGTGGTAATCGTACTAATTTGTTTTCTAAATCAGTGCTGATTACTAATTCTATGCCAGCCATCTGTACTGAACTGATGCGCGGTGCAGCGTGTAGTGCCGAACTCAATATATCGATGACAATTTCCATTTGCTCAACCTGCAACGGGCGGTTTGAGTTTTTGTCGGTCGTCAGTTGCACTTGTTGGGCATAAATAACCGGATTAATAAAATCGACCTGTCCGTTAATCTCGGCGATTGATATATCCAGATTGAGTACTTTAGAGATTTGTGAGGCAATTGCTTCGCGATAATGTTCTATATCGTAGACGAACCATCGCGCCGCTAGGCTAATCAGTGCGATGACGCTGAGCGTTACTGCTAGAATAGTTAAAATCCAACCAAAGCGCGAATGTTTGCTATTATTCATTGCTTTGTTATGGTAGTCGGTGGGTGTAGCAACCGCTCATCACTAATGCACTAGGATTTTTCGACTTTGCTTTTAATTTCATATAACTTGGCATGCGCTTCACGCGGGCTGAGTCCATCAACATCTAGTTGGGAGAGGAGGGTAGTGAGTTCATTATCGGTTTCAATCTTTGGGGTTACTGCTGCTGATAATTCTAAATCCATTTGCCGACTACCGTTGTTTTGTTTTTGTTGTGCTTCCAACTGATGTAGTTTTTGTTGGGCAACATTGACGACACTCTCTGGCACTCCAGCGAGCCGCGCCACCTGCAAACCATAGCTTTTATTAGCTGGACCAGCTTTGACTTTGTATAAAAAGATTATTTTTTCCTTATGTTCAATCGCATCTATATGCACATTATGTACGGTTGTATAGTGTTGGTCTAGAGAAGTCAATTCAAAATAATGACTGGCAAACAAGGTCAGCGCAAAATTATGCTCTGCGAGATGTGCTACACAAGCCCAAGCCAAGCTCATACCGTCGAAGGTACTAGTGCCGCGTCCTATTTCGTCCATCAAAATCAGGCTTTGTTTAGTCGCATTATTGAGTATATTGGCGGTTTCGGTCATCTCGACCATAAAAGTAGAGTGCCCTGATGTAATGTCGTCCGCAGCGCCGATGCGTGTAAAAATCCGATCTATAGGCCCGATGGTCGCTTGGTCAGCTGGTACATAAGCACCGATGTGTGCGAGCAATACAATTAATGCGGTTTGTCGCATATAAGTTGATTTGCCACCCATATTAGGTCCGGTGATAATCAGTATGCGTCGCTGTTCATCCATATACAAGTCGTTAGGTATGAACTCTCGGTCCATCGTACGCTCGGCGACCGGATGGCGACCACCAACGATTTTAATGCCAATTTGATCAGAAAATGACGGCCGGCAATAATGATACTGCTGTGCGCAACACGCGAGACTATTGTATACATCAAGTGCCGCTAGGCCTTTCGCACATGCTTTGAGTTCTTCGAGTTCAGGTAACAAGCTCTGTAGCAATTCTAGGTAGATCTTTTTCTCGTACGCTAGTGCTTGTTCTTGAGCGGCGAGTGTACGTCCTTGAAACTCGCGTAACGCTGGGATAGTAAAACGAGCAGCATTTTTTAGTGTTTGTACACAGTGATAGTCTTCGGGCACATGTTTGGCTTGTGTTCTGGTAATTTCTATATAATAGCCGTGTATTTTATTGTAGGCGATGCGCAGGTTAGCTAAACCGCTACGTTGTTTTTCGTCTTCCTCCAGTTTGATTAGATAGTCGTCAGCGTGGCTACTCAAAGCACGCAATTCATCTAATTTAGCATCAAAGCCTTGTTTGATAACGCCACCGTCTCTTATCGTCGCCGGCGGTTGATCTTTTATCGCTTTTTTTAATGTTTCGGTAGTTGTCTGTTTAACATTGAGTGCAGTATCTATTTTTTGTATTAGCACCACCTCGGCGGATTTTAATAAGGCTTTGATGTCCGGTAATACCTCCAGTGTTTCGCACATGCCGCGCAAGTCCCTAGGGCGGGCGGTTAACAAAGCAATGCGCGAGATAATGCGCTCTAGATCACTGATTTTTCTAAGTTGTTGCGTAAGATTTTCTTTGTCACCGTTGTTCAATAGCCACTCAACCGCATCCAAGCGATTGTTGATACGCTGATGATCTTTTAAGGGTTGCCCGAACCATCGGCGCAGGCAGCGGCTACCCATAGCTGAACTCGTTTTATCATAAATTGCCACCAAGCTATGTTTATCGTCCCCGCGGATAGTACTGTCTATTTCAAGGCAGGCGCGACTCTCGGCATCTAGCGCAATATAGTCTTTTAAGTGTTCGACGCTTAGTTTGGATAAGTGCGGTAGCAAGGTTTTCTGGGTTTCCTTCAAATAACTAAATAATGCACCGGCGGCACAGATTGCAGCAATCATCTGTGCGCATCCAAAACCACTTAAATCGCGGGTGTTCATTTGTTCGCAGAGGATGCGGTGGCAATGGTCATAGTTATAGTGCCACGGTGGGCGGGTAGTGCGTTGTGCCGTTGTCGAAATGGCTAAGTCTTGGTCTTCTGCTACGAGTATCTCCGAAGGTTGTAGCCGTTTGATTTCGGCATTTAAGCTCGTTATGTTCTCACATTCGTATAGCGTGAAATTGCCACTGCTGAGTTCGACAGTGGCGATACCATAGCAGTCTTTATTGTCATGTATAGAGATCAGCAAGTTTTCTTTTTTTTCTTGCAGCAAGCTCTCTTCAGTGAGGGTGCCGGGTGTGATAATACGCACTACCTTTCGTTCTACCAACCCTTTAGTTGCTTTAGGATCGCCTACCTGATTGCATAGCACCACAGATTCGCCACGCTGTACCAGCTTGGCAATATACGACTCAACTGAGTGCACTGGTACGCCGGCCATCGGAATAGGTTCTTTATCAGAACGACTGCGCGAGGTCAGCGTGATATCAAGCAAACGAGATGCTACTTTAGCGTCGTCATAAAATAACTCGTAGAAATCGCCCATTTGATAGAGTAATAACAAGTCAGGATATTGAGACTTGATGTCTAAATACTGTTGCATACTTTGTGTGTGTTTAATCTCTGGCATGGCTAGGCTGAAACTGGGTATTCGTTAATTTGTGGATTCTAGAATACATTATACAATTATCAGCGAACAGCCGATGTTATGTTACGGTTATGCCTGATACTTTAGATGATAAATCGCTCTACGACACAATAAGTAACCGCCTTGCCACCATATTGCGTGCGCGTGGCATGAGACTTGCTACTGCTGAGTCGTGTACTGGTGGATGGATCGCTAAAGCCTGCACTGATATACCCGGCAGTTCGGCTTGGTTTAGTGCGGGATTGGTGACCTACAGCAACGAGGCGAAACAAACCGTGCTTGGCATAGATGCTTCGTTGCTCAGTGAACACGGTGCGGTGAGCTACCAAGTCGTCGCACAAATGCTTGACCATACCTTAGGCAAAGTCACTGATGCCGATATTGCAGTTGCAGTCAGTGGTATCGCTGGTCCCGATGGCGGTTGTGCTGCTAAACCAGTTGGCACAATATGGCTTGGGTGGCAATTACGCGGTGGCACACCGCGCATACGACATTTCAACTTTGTCGGCAGCCGTAGCGACATTCGCCGCACAACTGTTGCTCATGCCGTGCAAGGTATCGTGCAGTTACTGCAGGAAGGTTAGTCAGTATAAGAGGCTACCGATATCTGCATTAGCGTACGGATAGTCAATCTGGCGGCGTACGGGATAGCTGTTTTGCCAATCGATGACTATTGGATGACTATTGAAGGCAATTTATAGTTTCGGGATATTGTTCCGTCTATACCCTTATTTGGGGGACTTCGTCAGTTTGCAGCTTAGCACATTCAGTTATGGTATAGAATAGCTTGTAAAATTCGTCTATTGATTAAAGTAAAGGAGATAAAACAGTGGAAGAGGGTCGTAGAAAAGCGTTAGAAGTTGCACTGGCACAGATTGACAAGCAATTCGGTAAGGGTTCTATTATGCGTCTCGGCGATACAAAAGCCGATTACGACATAGAGGTGATGTCAACAGGATCGCTGACTTTGGATATAGCCTTGGGCATAGGTGGCTTTCCTAGGGGTCGTATTATCGAGATTTTCGGTACTGAATCGTCTGGTAAAACGACGCTTGCATTACATGCGGTTGCTCAATGTCAAGCTGCTGGTGGCGTTGCAGCTTTCGTTGACGCCGAGCACGCATTAGATCCTGCTTATGCCGCCAAATTAGGTGTTAATATAGATGACTTTTTAATATCGCAGCCAGATACCGGTGAGCAGGGTTTAGAGATCACTGATATGTTAGTTCGTTCAGGGTCGGTTGATTTGGTAGTGGTTGATTCGGTTGCTGCACTGACACCGCGCTCCGAGATAGAGGGAGATATGGGAGACACCCATGTTGGTTTGCAGGCGCGTCTCATGTCGCAGGCATTGCGCAAGCTGACCGCCAATATACAACGATCCAAAGCCATTGTTATTTTTATTAACCAGATACGAATGAAAATTGGTGTAATGTACGGCAGCCCTGAGACAACCACAGGTGGCAATGCGCTGAAGTTTTATTCTTCTATGCGCTTGGATATCCGCCGCACTGGTCAGATTAAAAAGGGTGACGAGATTTTGGGCAGCGAAACCCGTGTCAAAGTCGTCAAGAACAAATTGGCGCCGCCGTTTAAGGTGGCTCAGTTTGAGATTAGATACGGCACCGGTATCGCGCACGATGCCGAGCTGATAGATCTAGGTGTCAAGTATGATCTGTTGGAGAAGTTAGGGTCGTGGTATAGTTATAAAAAGGACAAAATAGGGCAAGGTAAGGACAATGTGCGCCTGTACTTGAAAGAGAATCCCAAGGTGGCAGAAGAGATAGAAAAGGATCTGCGTAGTTTACTCCTACAAGATATTTCGACCCCCGCAGAGCAGGCCAACAATGGTAATAAAGCCGATACCCATGCGTCTGACAAAGCAACGCAGAAAAATTCAGGTAGCACAGCTTAGTGGCTGATAGTAGTGCTGTTCTATTAAAAAAAGCCTTATCTTATTTAAGCCGACGAGAACACTACAGGGCAGAATTGCAATCCAAATTATCTAGAATTAAAGGCGCTAGCGCAGATGATATAGTAGCTGTATTGGATGGTCTGGAAGCCGAGGGTTTATTGTCAGATGCGCGTTATATAGAAGCTTTTATTATGTCTCGTCAAGCGAAACGCTACGGCCCTGTGCGCATCAAAATGGAATTGCAGCAAAAGAAACTGAATGCTGAAAGCGTTGCGCGCATCCTTGCGGCAGTGGATATTGATTGGCAACAAACTGCACAGCAGTGTTTGCGGAAGAAGTTTCCTCAAAAACCGACCAGCATAAGTGAATTGGCCAAGCAGCGAAATTTTCTTTGGCGACGCGGTTATAGCGAAGAGATGATACGCAAAGCAATCACCACCGATGATGACGATTGAAAATCAGTGACCGATATTAATGTAGACAGAAAGGCTTTCTATCGCTTGCTGAGCTATAGCTGGCAGCGCACCCGTTACTTTGCGATTGCGATTGTAGGCATGCTGATTTATGCAGCCAGCGACACCGGCTTTGCTATGTTGATGAAACCTTTAATAGACGAGAGTTTTTACGAGCAACAGGAATATGTGTTAATAAATTGGCTACCTTTGCTGATTATATTGGTGCTGTTCGCACGCGGTATAGGTAGTTTCATGGGAAGCTACTATATCGATTATGTTGGCAACCATGTGGTCAAACAACTGCGCTCTGAGGCTTTTGCGCACATATTGCGCCTACCTATTTCCTATTATGATAAGAGTGACCAAGGTAAAGTGACTGCCAAGATAATCTATAATATTGCTATCACTGCGAACGCATCGTCTCGTGCGGTAACGATTCTAGTTAGAGATTCGCTGACCGCGTTAGGTCTCTTGGCGTGGCTTTTTTATATTAGTTGGATTTTAACATTGATTATGCTGGTGTTGGTACCACTGATTGTTTATATCGTGCACTATATCAATAAGCGATTTCGCTTGTTGCATCATCGTCATCAAGAACTGATGGGTAACTTAACCGCTAAAGTGCAACAAGCAGTTAGGAGTAGTAGCACGATTAAGATTTTCGACGGTTACGATTACGAAACCAAGCATTTTGAAGCTGATAACGAACGAGTGCGCCGTTATTTAATGCGTGCATCGGCGGTTAAATCAATCAGCACACCAGTGATAATGATGATTTTGGGATTGAGTTTGGCAGCCATTGTTTATCTGATGAATACTGAACAACTAATTCCTAAAGTGTCGCCTGGGACTTTCGTCTCTTTTGTCGTCGCGATGATATTATTGTTTAGACCAGTACGCAGTCTGGTGCAAGTCAATGTAATTCTGCAGAAAGGTATGGTTGCCGCACACAGCATATTCGATTTTTTAGATATAAAACCGGAAGTAGATAAAGTCGACAATACCAAGCGTCGTTGGCAAGGCGGCATAAGATATGTGGGAGTATCTTTTCGTTATGACGACACCAGCGAGGATGCCGAACCTGCTTTATCAGATATTAACCTAGATATTAAACCCCTGGACACAGTTGCATTAGTAGGTGCATCAGGTGCCGGCAAATCTACTTTAGTGAGCTTATTACCGCGGTTTTACGAGTGTCGCACAGGGCGCATAGAGATTGACGGTTATGATATTAAAGATCTGCCACTATCTGAGTTGCGAGCGCAAATTGCTTATGCTGGACAGGATATCGTTTTGTTTAATGATAGTATAGCCAATAACATTGCCTATGGCATGCAAGCCTCGCAATCACAAATAGAAGAAGCAGCACGCAAAGCACACGCCTTCGAGTTTATAAACAAACTACCACACGGGTTTGAGACTGTGATCGGCGATAGTGGCAGTCGTTTATCGGGTGGTGAGCGACAGCGCATAGCCATCGCCCGAGCACTGTTGAAACAGACGCCGATCATTATTTTTGACGAAGCAACCTCAGCACTCGATATGACATCCGAGCGCATGATACAACTGGCATTGGAGGAGATTTCTGATCAATGGACGATGCTGTTAATTGCCCATCGTTTCTCTACGATTAGATTAGCGAACCGCATCGTGGTTTTAGAAAAAGGCCGTATCGTCGAGCACGGCACGCACGATCAATTGCTCGCCGAACAAGGGTCTTATTACCAGCTGTACAGAGCTGGACAGGGTCGGAGCATGGTGGTTTGACATACTACAACTGGCTTTGGTATCACGCCTCGCGCTACTGGGCGTGGCCGTTGTTACCGTTGTCGTTGCTTTATCGTGGCGCGTTGTTCTTAAAAACCTGCGTTGATAGATCCAATACACCGCAACGATTGTCGGTACCAGTGATAGTTGTCGGCAATCTCAGCGTCGGTGGTACCGGCAAAACCCCTTTGGTCATTTATCTGGTAGAACGATTGCAGGCGCGCGGTATTAAGGTGGGTGTCGTGAGTCGTGGTTATCGTGGTTCGGCAAGCGGTGATCTGCCGGTAGAAGTTAACGACCATACAACACCGAGAATGGTCGGCGATGAGCCTCAGTTAATCTATCAAAAGACAAAATGTCCTATCGTGATAAGCAAAAAGCTCGCGCGTGCTGCACAGCTACTGATCGATAAATACGATGTTGAGTTGATAGTGTCGGACGACGGTTTACAACACCGCGACTTAGCGAGAACGATAGAGATTGCAGTAGTAGATGGTAGCAGAGGTTTCGGTAATCGCTATCTGTTGCCTGCCGGCCCATTGCGAGAGCCGCTTTCTCGCATCAACCATGTTACTTTTGTCGTTATAAATGGCGCATTGAAATCTCAATCAAGCGATAGGTTCTTAACATCGCACGGTCGTTGCTACAGTATGCAGATGCAGGCGACCAAGCTATATACCCCAGTTTATGACAAATACTACCCAGCAGATCATCTGACAGGGCAGTGTGTACATGCCTGTTGCGCTTTAGCCAACCCTGATAGGTTTTTCGCTACTTTGGAGTCATTGGGTATGTCGTTGGTCAAGCACGCATTCAAAGACCATCATGTGTATAGTGCCGCAGATTTTAAGTTCAGCCGAAAATTACCTATAGTGATGACTGCCAAAGACGGTGTGAAGTGGATGGAGATCGCCGAACAAGGTCATAAAATGGATGCCGATGCGTGGATACTAGAAACACAGTTGCAAGTAGATGAAGGTTTTGAAAAAGAATTATTGACTATGCTAGGCTAGAATTGGGGCGGTAATCTAAATTGTGTCAGTTTAAGTTAAGATAAACTAGGTGGGGACATCTACATTAACGAAGGAGAACATATGAAAGATATAGAGAAAGACAAAATGGATTACTGTAGACAAAACAACGCGACCCAATCCAGCAGGTCAGCCGGCAAATTGCGTATAAGTCTCCTGATGCTATTGCTATTGTTTTCGTGCCTAGCATCTGCCGAGTCGCGCTACCAAGCGGGCGATACTTTCCAAGATTGTAGCGTCTGTCCTGAGATGGTGGTTGTGCCGGCAGGTAGCTTTATGATGGGTTCTCCAGCAGGTGAGGCTGGAAGAGAGAAGGACGAAGGGCCTCGGCATCAGGTCACGATTGCTAAACCTTTTGCGGTTGGTAAATACGAGGTGACTGTCAGGGAGTACACAGCATTTATTGATGAAACGGGAGGGCTTGACGATAGTGACAGCTGGCGTGATCCGTTCTTTAAACAGAGCGACACACATCCTGTTGTAAAAGTATCGTGGCATGATGCTACCGGTTTTGCTTTCTGGTTATCTATGAAAACTGGTCATCAGTATCGTTTATTAAGCGAAGCGGAATGGGAATATGCGGCAAGAGCAGGGACGACAACAGCCTACTCTTCTGGACCAGTGATTTTTAAGAATATGGCGAACTTTGATAATAACAACGGCGGCACTGTTGCGGTGGGCAGTTATCCTGCCAATGCATTTGGTCTGCACGATGTCCACGGCAATGTATGGGAATGGGTAGAGGATTGTTGGCATCGTGACTATAACGGTGCACCGACGGATGGGAGTGCTTGGCTAAATAATTGCGAGAATGAAAATTGGCGCGTGTTGCGTGGCGGTTCCTGGGACAACAATCCAAGGGATCTGCGCTCCGCTGATCGCGCCTGGTTCGTTGATTGGCTCCGTAGCTTCAGCCGCGGCTTCCGAGTTGCTCGGACGCTTTAATTATAGAAAAAGACAAAATGGATTACTGTAGACAAAACAACGCAACCCAATCCAGTAGGTCAGCCGGCAAGTTGCGTATAGGTCTCCTGATGCTATTGCTATTGCTTTCATGCCTAACATCTGCCGAGTTGCGCTACCAAGCGGGCGATACTTTCAGAGATTGTAGCGTCTGTCCTGAGATGGTAGTTGTGCCAGCAGGTAGCTTTATGATGGGTTCTCCAGAAAGTGAGGCTGGAAGATATAATCCCGAAGGGCCTCGGCATAAGGTCACGATTGCTAAACCTTTTGCGGTTGGTAAATACGAGGTGACTGTCCGGGAATACGCAGCATTTGTTGATGAAACAGGAGGGCTTAGCGATAATAAAAATGAATGGCTTAATCCGGGCTTTGAGCAGAGTGACGCACATCCTGTTGTATTAGTATCTTGGGAAGATGCTACAGGTTTTGCTTACTGGTTATCTAAGAAAACTGGTCATCAGTATCGTTTATTAAGTGAAGCGGAATGGGAATATGCGGCAAGAGCAGGGACGACAACAGCCTACTCTTCTGGACCAGTGTTTTTTAAGAATACGGCGAACTTTGGTGGTAACAACGGCGGCACTGTTGCGGTGGGCAGTTATCCTGCCAATGCATTTGGTCTGCACGATGTCCACGGCAATGTATGGGAATGGGTCGAGGATTGTTGGCATGGTGACTATAATGGGGCACCGACGAATGGTAGTGCTTGGCTAAATAATTGCGATTATGTAGATGCTTTAAATGGTCATGGTCGCGTGTTGCGTGGCGGCTCCTGGTTCAGCGGCCCGAGGGGCCTACGCTCCGCTGACCGCTTCAGGCTCGATGCGACGAGCCGTGGTAGCGGCGTCGGGTTCCGTGTTGCCCGGACGCTTTAATTCTTGAATCTATTGGAGGTAAGAAACAGGTAAATTTTGTACATGGGTACAACATTGTTATTATTAAGTAGCGAAACTATTAGATATAAAAGAATAATTCACCTAAAACAATGAGACTTAGGAATA